>NZ_CP033087.1:1770000-2013174 GCF_003691365.1 Commensalibacter melissae
TATTATTCCACAAACAATTCAAAGCTGGACGCGGGAAATTATTGAAAAATTTCCTTTATTGTTCGGAGGAAGTCCTGCCCAGCTAAAAGAAATAAAAGTTAATAGCGCCATAGAATTACCAGTTATTCAGGCTGATGATCTTTCTTATCTTCAATTTTCTTCAGGAAGCACTCGCTTTCCTATGGGGGTTGCTGTCACCCAGAAAGCCTGTTTGGCCAATGCTCATGCAATCTCATATTATGGATTGGCAGTAAAAGAAACAGGAGACCGATGCGTTTCATGGTTACCCTTGTATCACGATATGGGGCTGGTTGGATTTTTCCTAACCCCTATGACATGCCAGTTAACCATTGATCTTTTGCCTACCAGGGATTTCGCAAGGCGTCCACATGTCTGGTTGGATCTGATCAGTCGTAATAAAGGGACCCTATCTTATAGTCCATCTTTTGGGTATGAACTTTGTACACGCCGTATGCCTTCCTCAACCCTGGAACTTGATTTATCCTCTTGGCGTGCGGCAGGTATTGGCGGAGATATGATACGTTCTCATATTTTAGAACAATTTGCCGAACAATATCAAAAATATGGTTTTAATTCAAAAGCTTTTGTCGCAAGCTATGGTATGGCGGAAGCGACATTAGCCCTTTCATTCGCACCTTTGGGAGAGGGACTTAAAACCGATACTATTGATTTGCCCCTTCTTGAAACGACAGGTATAGCAAAACCTTCTAATGATCCTTGCGTTACAACCAGAACTTTTACTCTTTGTGGTCCGATACTTCCTGATCATGAAATTGAAATACGGGACGAAAATGGAAATATTCTTCCCGAAAGAAGAGCGGGCAGCATTTACGTGCGAGGCCCAAGCCTTATGAAAGGTTATTTCAATAAAGAAAAAGAAACAGAAGCCGTTCTTGACAAAGAAGGATGGTTAAAAACAGGTGACCTAGGTTATATTTTAAATAACGAAATTGTCATAATTGGACGCGAAAAAGATTTGATTATCATTAATGGGCGAAATATATGGCCCCAGGATCTGGAATGGGCGGCTGAACATGCTTTTAACTCGCTAAGAAGCCGCGATGTCGCTGTATTCTCGGTTGATAAGAATAATCAGGAAACTGTCGTTGCACTTGTCCAATGCCGTGCCATTGATGAGTCTGAAAGAAAAAGACTTCAAGAAGATATGACCAGTCTGTTTAGAAGACAAAATGGTGTAGAAGTATCTGTCCTGTTAGTCCCTCCACATAGCCTGCCGCAAACCTCCTCTGGAAAATTGACACGGGCAAAAGCAAGACAAATGCTTTTAAAAGGAGAATTCGGATTTCATTTTTAAAAATTCAGGTATGAAATGAAATTTTATGGCCTCTTGAACAGAATTTAAAAGCTATTTACAATAAATCAATTCTTTCCTTAGGATATGCGACTGATTGCGTTAAATGTCATCCAATCAGTCATAATCGTTCAAATATTGATATTTAACAAGGTAACACTATGACTGAAACGGTTGAAGAAATTTCAAAAATAATTATTGATACATTATTAGAAAACCCAAAAGTTCCCAAAAACATTTCACCAGACAGCAAAATTATTGAAGATTTGGAATTCGATTCTCTAGCTGTCATGAATTTCGTCATGGAAATTGAAGATAAACTAGACGTATCCGTTCCTTTGGATCGCCTGACAGACGTAAGAACGATTCGTGATCTTGCAGATGCCATCGTTTCCCTTAAATAAAAGCCCTCTCCTATGGATATATTTACAAAATTCAAGCCACTTGAAACTGCTTTCAACCAACTTATTTCCTTTGCCCCGCACAATCCGTTTGGGGTTACAATCGAAAAAACACTTACTGCAACAGTTGGTACTATCAACGGGAAAGAAACACTTCTTTTTGGAACAAACAATTATCTAGGCCTCAGTCAATCCGAAGAGGCACGAAAAGCAGCTGCTGAAACAGCTATGCAATATGGTGTTGGAACAACGGGATCCAGAATTGCCAATGGCTCTTATTCCTTACATCAATCACTCGAACAAGAGCTGGCTCAGTTCTTCAACCGTCGTTCCTGCATGGTTTTTTCAACAGGATATCAAGCAACCCTCGGCATGGTATCAACTCTTGCCGGTAAGGATGATTACCTTTTCTTGGATGCGGACTGTCATGCCAGTATTTATGATGGCAGCAGACTCAGTCAGGCACAAATTATACGTTTCCGACACAATGACGCTGACGACTTACGTAAGAGATTACGCCGAGTTGGCAATATAAACGGTATTAAACTGGTTGTTGTGGAAGGAGTTTACTCCATGTTTGGAGATATCGTTCCCCTCAAAGAATTTATCCAGGTCAAGAAAGAGGAAAATGCTTATCTCATGATTGATGAGGCACATTCTTTTGGTGTTTTTGGTGAACATGGTCGAGGAATTGCAGAACGTGAAAACGTGGAACAAGACGTTGACTTCATCGTGGGAACTTTTTCTAAAAGCTTGGGTACTGTTGGAGGATATTGTGTTTCCGATTATCCACAAATGGATAAATTACGTCTTTGTACCAGACCCTACATGTTTACGGCCTCTTTACCTCCCGAAGTAATCGCCGCAACACGTGAAAACTTGAAAATCATCGCTAACCGTCCTGAATTGAGAAATAAACTAAAGAATAATGCCTCCCGGTTTTATCATGCATTACAGAATGCTGGTTTTCAAACTGGTCCAGATATCAGCTCTGTTGTTTCTGTCATCTTGAATGAATTACCTCAGGCTGCTCATTTCTGGAACAGGGTGTTAGAATTGGGGGCTTATATTAATCTTAGCCTGCCTCCCGCTACACCGGATAACAGACCTTTATTAAGAGCGAGTATCGCCGCGGCCCATACAGAAGAACAGATTGACCGACTAGTTCAAATCTACATTCAGGCGGCCAAAGATGTAGGGATGACTCTTAATTAAAATTATTACCTCTTGAATAAACCCTGTCGATATAATTTGAATAATATCCAGGGTGCATTTATAAGGGGATGTTTTTTTTGAAACACTGTCAACTCAAGATTAATGTCACGGTGTCGGTTAATTTTCCATACAATATACTGCGCACCTCCCTCAAACGTGAAAGCGGCCTTAATTAATCGGCAAATATTCAAGGGTCGGCCCAATATTTTCCGAATCTTCCAGCGTTTTCTAGCATATTCTCGTTGATCCTTTGACACAGATGGAAATAGAGAACAATCCTTTGTCTCGTTATAGAATATTCCTGCTTTTTGCCAGCCCAGTTTTAAAAGTTGCGTAAAGTAATCTTCTCTATTTTCCAAAATCAACATTGGACGATTATTTGATTCCACCCTTAACTCGACATTATAAGTATGACGGAATAATGAACACCAATATTTTTCCGCAGTCCCATATTCTGGCCCTAAAAAAGTGGCCCACCATATGGCTGTATTTACCGCTCTTATGAGACAATCCAACAATGCCTGTTTTCCTTTATCATCCTTCCACCAAAGAATCTTAACAGGCTGACAAAAACGCGCCCACATCGTTGTATCAATGGATTGTAAAGCAGTAGCTTTTTGAAGTTGATCTATTGATAATATCGCAACTTTGGCCCTCAAATTAACATTCCCCTCACTCCATTCATGATATTCAATATTCGGAGGTAGACAATAATTAATCACAATTTTAAAACAATCTTCCGGATACCAATCAGACAAATTTTGACAAACAACATAAAAATCAAGCAAACCTGTAAGTTCTTTTTTCCATAAAGAAGAACCGTAATAGATAACACCTATGGGTTGCCGATCTCCTATGATCTGTTTAACAAAGGCGGTAACAGATTCTGGAACAGAATGCTGATCAAATGAAGTGGCTAATAATTGTGACAAGGATGATGACATAAACAGCCGACATTATCTATAAACGGACAAACGAAAATTTGGGACCGGTCGAAAGAAGGATACAATGATCCTCGCCTGTATCAAACTGTTCTCCATCAAGAATAATATCCTCTTTGATTGACAGTTTTATTTTATTGGCGGTACCACTAAGATAATTAGGATCATTCAATAACCATTCCGGCGTTTTACCTCTTAATAAGGCGAAACATGCCGCCAACAGATGTGGAGGACGTGCTTTAACATTCAAATAATGAAGACTATCATCCCCTGCATATCGGTTAAAAAATGGCCACATTCCATGAGATAGGCTCTGTAAAGTCGTCGATAAAAACAAAAAGCAATTCTCCTGATATGATTTCTTTTCATCAATGAAAAAAGAGCATACATTACCGTTAAGCCACAAATCCCGTGTTTTTGAAAAAAATAATTTTAGTAAAGACGTTATTATGGTGATTGCCACAGCACCATCATGAGGAAAATTTTTTAAAATCGTCGGGTTATGTGCAATCTGAATAGCCTTCGTAAATGCCGCTGCACCTTGAAACATTCCCAAAACAGGCGGGCGAGAGGGATCAGACCATTCAATTTTTAATGCATGACGATGCTGAACCATAAAATGCAATCGCTGACGTTCTGCCAAAGTCCTGATACGCTTAAGAGCATTGATTCCCCGAATACCGAATCCAATATCCTTGGCTATTAAATTTGTATTTCCTGAAGGAAGAATAATGAGGCTTGGCAATTTATCATGTGGATAACAGCTATAAATAGCTGTCATGACATGACTAATCGTGCCATCTCCACCATCTATAATGATACAATCAACCCCTGTTGCGACAAAACGATTTAACGTTTGCATCATATCATCAACAGTTCGTGGCGTAGAATAATTTTCACCTAACCAGTTCAAGGCAAAATCTGTAAATTCCTTATCCTCTTTCTGATTTAATCGACTGACAGGATTTTTAATTAAGGCAATATTCTGATTCACGGATTGCTTCTAACATTCTATAGTATCTTGTTTTAATTTAATATGAGGAGTAATAAACGTTTTTATAGTTTTGATGTTATCATTCCTTCCCATTTGCTTCTTTTATGAAAAAAATTGTGCAAAAATCAACTATATTATCATGATTTCAAGTGTGTTACATAACATAGCATAGAATATATTTAAGGATAGTCTCTTTTGAAACGCTTTACAATTGCCCATATTTCGGACATTCATCTTCCCTTGGAAAGCATTCAATTTCCGAAATTATCCCTTGTCAATAAACGATTTTTAAGTTTTCTGTCCTGGAAAAAAAGACGCCTTTCTTTGCAAAAAAAGAGACTTGATATCATTATTGATGATATTTCCAGAGAATCTCCCGATCTTTTGTTAATATCGGGAGATCTCACCAACTTGGCTTTGCCTGAGGAATTTAAACAGGCAGCTGACTGGTTGCATCATCTTCCTTTTAAAAATATAAATATTATCCCAGGGAATCATGATGCGCTTGTTAAAACACAATGGCACAATAGCTACGCTTTTTGGTCACCCTGGTCACAGGCTTACAATCATGACGATTACCCTATCATAACCCGTTATGGTTCTATCGCTGTCATTGGCATTAATACAGCCGTTCCCACGCCTCCCTTTTTTGCAAATGGCCAGGTTGGAAATTATCAGCTGAATCAAATAAGATATGCACTCCAACGACTTAAAAAAGATAATTTATTCAGGATTGTTATTTTGCACCATCCCCCTGTATCAGGAATTGTTTCGGAAAGAAAGGCCTTAAAAGACAGGAAAAAATTGCAAAAAATATTATATGAAGAGGGTGTCGAGATTATTCTTTTTGGGCATGTCCATCGTACCATTACCCGAAAATTTCTTAACACCAATATACCGATGCTGGGAATTGCTTCAGCCTCTTCCAATTCAAACCGTCCGTATCACCAAGCCGCTTGGCGTAAAATCGTAATTGAAAAATTGGATGATCACTTTCATACATTTTCAACGGTACGCTTTATAGACAAAAATGGTGATTTTTCTCAAACCCACTCCTTTTATATAGATCACTATTTTCAGTAAGTCCTTGTTGAAATTTCATTTAAAAAACCAGAGTTTAACCAGATTTTTATCAACGATCCACATCAAGATGTTGGATTCCTACCTTTTTGCGCAAGCTCTACCAAGTTTTATTATTTCTCTTGGAGTTATCCTTGCCGCCTTGATGCTGGAAAGATTGCTTGTTTTACTTGACCTATTAGCGGCAGACAGCAGCCCCCTAAGTACTTTTCTTGGCTTACTGGCTGATCTGATCCCTCATTATCTTGGTCTTGCCATTCCGGCAGCCTTTTGCGTATCAATTTTTTCAAGTATTCGTCAGTTAAATCTTAATAATGAAATTGATGCATTATTAAATGCTGGAAAATCCCTTTTTCAATGTACACGGTCTTACATCATAAGTGGTATTGCCGTCAGTTTTTTTTGTATAATATTATATGGTTATATTCAGCCATATGCCCGATATGATTTTCGCGCAGCTTTTTTTTATGCCTCCCATGCTGGATGGGCACCCCATATTCAAAGCCATATGATTGTTCAACCCAATAACCACACTGTTATGATCGTTGACAAAGCTAGCCAAAATGGAACCCAGCTTTCAGGAATCTTCATAAGACAAACAAAATTAAATGATAAAAAACAACTGGTTGAACAAATTATTCTGGCCGATAAAGGGAATTTTTATTCACTGGCCGATCATTCAAAAATAATGCTGACCCTTTATGATGGTCAAAATCTTACATTAAATCCGAATAACAACAATAATATAACAGATTTTTCCAATGCTTCACGAATAATACAAAACACAAACAAGAAAAACATTTTTAGGGAAAGAGGCAGCGATGAACGCGAACTAACCCTGACAAATCTCTACGAACAAATTCAGCACCATACCTATCAAGACATTCCAATTTTAGATATAAAGGCTGAATTTCATTTTCGTTTAGTCCGCGCCTTATCAATTATTGCCATTCCTTTTCTTGCTGTCGCCTTAGCCATTACACCAAAACGTCGTAAAAGAAATTTAGGTCTTGGAATCGCGGCAATCATTCTTGTTGCCTATGATCATATTCAACAACTGGGTTTAACCCTTGTTTCACACGGACATGACAATGCTTTTGTCGCTTTATGGCTACCATTTTTTATATTCTTGTTTTTTTGCTTTAGCTGTCTATTCTTAAAAAACAATCCTTTTCTCCTTACCTCTCGCAATTTGTTAAGACACTTTTCAAAGTCTTCGGATAAATAATGAAAAAATTATTGAAACGTTATGTGTTAACCTTTTATTTATCCAGTCGCTTGTTATCAACGACTTTTACTACTGTCATTATTTTAACAGCAATCATGGAGGTTTTAACCCTATTGGAACAAACCTCTTCCATTTTGGAACGACAACTTGGGCTAAAAGGGGTTGTTCATTTCATGATGCTGAAATTACCTTTACTTTTTAATTCTGTTTTACCCTTAAGTACCCTTATCGGTTTCTTGATCGCCCTCACTCAATTGACAATCAACAATGAGATAACCATCCTACGATCCATAGGCCTATCGACATGGGGGCTGATAAAAAAATTAATACCTGTTACGCTATTGCTAAGTTTTCTATGTTTTATTATGTCTGACCAAATTACACCCAAAACGGAACTGGATCTGGCAACATGGTGGAACAAAACCAACCCGCATCCCGAAAAAGAAAATAATTTCTATTTTTACAGCAATCTTGATATCATCAATATTGATCATATTGCCTATGGAGGAAATAAAATTACAGGGCTGACGATCATCAAGCGTCGTGATTTATCTCATATTGACTCGGTGCTTATTGCTGATGAAGTCATTCATAAAAACCACCAATGGATTTTCTCTCATGCAAAATTCCTGCAAAACAAACCGGATATTCCATTAAAATTTCATGAATTAACAAATGAAAAAGAAAAAATATGGAATATTAACCTGACACCACATACCCTTATAAGACTATCTTCAAAATCAATGCCACAATCCATCCATAATATGGTTCTAGAATTATCATATCAACAACCTTTCAAAATGCCTACGAATTATATAAAAACAACAATTTGGGGAAGATTGTGTTTACCCTTTACTTTTATCATGATGCTAATTATTACTGTACTTGTAACCTACATTCCGCCACGTGCCGGGTTACGTAGCTGGATCCCCATCTATTGTTTGGGATATGGATTGTTATTTATTATATTCCAAGAAGTCCTGCATGCTTTGGGGAAAGCAGGAACCATACCCGCCCCAGTGGCTTCACTTTCTGCCTTCCTTGTCTTTATGTTAGCTACATGCACTATCATTCTATCAGTTGAAGAAAAACAATGAGCAACCAATCTATCTTTCAAATTATGCGCAATCAAGACCTACGTTCCGGACGTAGTTACGATTTAGGTAAAATGGGACTAAAACAATTATGGGTGGCCTATTTGACGCATCCAACCATCCTATTATATTTCAGCCTTATTATTGGATGTATTGTCGCCGTCTGCTACACGTTCAATGGATGGGTTTCTGTTTTAAGTTCAATTATCGTCATGATATTTGGTTTTCCATTAATCTGGTATATTATCCATCGCTGGATCATGCATGTTTCGTTACTATACAGAATGAAATGGTCGGCTTCACTATGGAAACGCATTCACTTTGATCATCATCAGGATCCCCATCTTTTAAATGTATTATTTGGATCACCCTTGAATACCATACCAACCATCATTATCATTGGGGGCGGCTTGGGATATTTAGTTGGTGGATTTTGCGGTTTCTTTGCCTCTATTGGTACAGCTGTGTACATGTCATGTTTTTATGAATTTTTTCATTGCATTCAACATTTGAATTATAAACCAAAATCCAGGTATGTAAGTCATATTAAACAGGTTCATGTTTTACACCACTTTCATTATGAAAAGGGAAACTTTGGTATTACCAACTATTTTTGGGATAAAGTCTTCGGTACCTATTATGAAGATGCCAAGGCACGCCCACGGAGCCCAACTGTATTTAACATGGGATATACTGTGAAAGAAGCTGAACATTATCCTTGGGTTATGCTAAAAACCGGGGCTCCTCCACGTGATCGTCCCGCAGGATCTAATTTTCGGGAGCATAAAAAAGATTGCACCCAACACACTCAAAAAGCAGCCTAAAAGGAATTGGGGCCATTATGGAACGTGAACCCATCAATGCTTTAATTCTGGCTGGGTCAAGGCAAGAGAAACAAGATCCTTTGGCTTTGCATGCTCACGTTTCGCACAAGGCGATTATTCCCGTATTGGGAAAACCAATGATCGAATATGTTACCGAAACCCTTGCAAAAATAGAATCCATTAATAAAATTGCTGTTTCAATTGAAAAGTTCGAGGTTGTTAGGGATATTCTACCCAATTTTATTAAGTATCTTCCCACCTGTCCTGGTCCAAGTGCAAGCATCATTCAAGCCATTCAAGCATTGGGAACCCCCCTATTAATAACAACCGCTGATAACCCCTTACTTCAACCGGAATGGGTGGAATATTTCATACAGGAAGCGGAGGCCTCACAATGTGACCTTGCTGTTGGTATCGCGCTAAAGGAACAGATTGAAAAAGATGTTCCAAACACAAAAAGAACTTACATCAAATTAGCTGACGGTTCTTTTTCTGGTTGCAATATTTTTATGTTTCGAACACCAAGGTCCATTCAAGTCGCAAAACTTTGGCAAAAATTGGAAAGTTATCGCAAAAGTCCACTAAAAATGGGCTTGCTATTGGGATATTCGATAATCTTGCGATATATCCTGCATCGCTTGACTAGAAAAGCACTTAAAAAAAGAATTTTCAAATTAACCAAGGTTAAGATCCATTTTGTAATTATACCCTGGGGGCAGGCTGCCGTGGATGTGGATAAACCTGATGATCTCCACTTGGTTAATAATTTGATGTCTGACCGATCAAATTAAATCAATTCTTACACATTTCATTGGTTTAAAATCAATAAATATTCCAAGTTTTTTAAAATGTTCCATGTATTTGATATCGCCTGTCAATCAAGAAACGCCTCACAGGCTGTCTAAGTATTTTTTTGCCATCTATCAGACTATAGGGGCCAGCCTTACTTAATGTATGCACCCCTTGATTATATTCGCCAAATATTGAACCTTTATTGAACTGACCTGTAATTCTTGCTTCAAATTGATCAGGGGTTAATTCAATAATGTTTAAAAATGTTAGTCCCCCTCCATACGTCAGGCTACAATCCTGTGTCGGTAAAATAATACCCTGAGATGTAATGACTGCATTACCACCAGGACGTGCACTTGAGGGGGAAATCCTTACGGGATTAAGTGAATGAGAATGCCATGTTCCTGCGAGACTTTCCGACCAGGCAACAGATAAAACGCTTTGCCGACTTAACCCTTCCCTTACAGGGGTATAAAACATCCACCATAAATCATTATAAAATAATACAGTCGGATCAATGGCCACTTCAGGAAAAGAAAAAGAAGATACCTTCTCCCAATGAAATGGAAACTCAACTGCTTTATATAAACTGGTTTCACCTGATTTGTATGCCTCTGGCAGCATGTAAACCAACCCCTGATCCTCAATTAACATTGGATAGGATAGATGCCAGGGTTTCTCCAATACAATTTTTCGATCAATAAGTGAAAGCTGTTGATCAAGAATTAATACCTCTATACGGCCATGACGATCTCTGTAATCATATGCTTCCGCAAAAACATATAGTTTATTATCTCTATAGAGGCCAAAAGGATCAGCAAGAAATTTGAACGTATCCTCCTCTTTTATCCAATGAATATCGCAAACATCACAAGCTATCACATCCTCAACCGGTGCCTTGACAATACCAATGCGCCATATATCCGTTTCAAAAATCGACATCAGAAATACAAATTTATTTTGCGGGTATTAAATTCAGTAATTCAAGGGGCTTCACAGCAAAAGGTTTTGCCACGCGCATCAGATTCTGGAAATGTTCCGTTTCGCAATGCGCATCCAAAGCCTGTTGATTTGCCCAACGTTCAATAAAAACAATTTTATTAGGCTTGTCACTTTGAAAATAGGCTGTATAGCTATGATTTCCTTTTTCCTCTCTTGAACGAGAAACACACACATTCACAGCATCTGAAATTTTTGACCAGGCCCCTTCATCAATTTCCAGTATAGCAACCAAATTAACTTCCTGAGACATAATTTGTTCCTTATTTTTTAAATAAAAATAATACGTTTCATCTTTATCAAATTTTTATCTTAAAATAGTAAACAATCTGATTCTATAAAAAATTAAATATTTCTGATAAAATTCACTATAATCATATGATTTAAATTCATTCAATCATTTAAGGTTAAGACCAATTATGAGTGACGCACTTTCACGTCGTTTTATAGCTGCACAAGAAATTGTCAAAAATGCATCTGAAATTGCCTTACAAATGCGGCCCAGTCCAGGGGGACCCCAAGGATCCCTTAAACATGCCCAAGACTGGTTGACCGAAACAGATGGCAAGATCGAAACCTATATTTCAAAAGCAATTCAATCCTTCTTTCCCGAAGATGGTTTTCAAGGAGAGGAAAAGGGGAAAACACGTTCAGGGTCGTTAAGATGGATTGTCGACCCTATCGATGGAACATCAAACTATGCACGTGGCAGAAATCGGTGGTGTATTTCTCTTGGCCTTATGGAAGAAAATGTTCCCACTCTCGGTATTATTGCAGCTCCATGCGTAAACGAATTCTATACTGCCCGTCTAGGAAAAGGGGCATTCATGAATGAAAAGCCCATTCATGTTTCCGATGTTAAAGATCCAAAAATATCCATGATTGAACTGGGCTGGAGTCACGTCAGTAAAATCGATGAATTTCTAAAAAATGCAGAAGCTATCTTAAAAACTGGCGCAATGATTCGCACTTTGGGTTCTGGCACCATGTCCCTCGTCGATGTTGCGAGCGGTAGACTGGATGGACATTTTGAAATGGCCATTAATTTATGGGATGTGGCGGCAGCACTCGTTTTACTTAGAGAAGCTGGTGCCTGTATTTCACCTTTCTTGGAAAATGGTGGCCTTCATCAAATGACACCTATTTTAACCGCAGCTCCAGGAATTTCGGATATCCTCTCGAAAACACTTCATATATCCTTATCATAAATCGCTTTTATGTTAAACTACCGATCTGTCTTTTCTTTTTCATCAAATCTGAACTATATTGTTTAATCCTATGAAAAATAATTTCATCTTTAAATATGGTACGATGTTTTGCTTTTCAATGCTGTCAATATTTTCTCTTCAGCATGCCAAGGCCAAAACTGACAAAGTACAATCTATTGTGGACCATTCTCTTTTAACAGTTGAGGATGTCTTTGCAAATATTCCCACATCCAGCCGTGTCTATACCCGTTTAAAAAACGCCAGGGCAGTGATGATTTGCCCAAATATTACACATATCTCCCTCGTGTTTGGAGGCTCCGGGGGAGATTGTGTGCTTCTTTCTAGGGATGCAAGAAATTCTTGGTCCAGTCCTGCTTTTTACAAAATGTCAAGTGGCTCTTTTGGTATACAGCTTGGTGTACAAAATACAGAAGTCATGCTTTTCATCATGAACGAACGCAGTTTGCGCAAATTGTTGGACAGCCAATTCACAATGGGAGCCAGTGCCTCTGCAACAGCAGCAAAATCCAGTAGCGATGCCAACAAGGATACAGCCGATATTTATAACCTGCAAAAAGCATCAGGATTATTTATCGGAGCATCTCTAAAAGGATCTAAATTAAAAATTAACAGTAGTGCCAATCATAAATATTATAACCAGATTGTGGGACCAGAAGATATTGTCATGGCAATGCGCGTTAATAATCCAGCGGCAAACCGTCTGCGTAAAATCCTGATCAAATATTCAAATATGGCAAAAAATGTCCAACCTGAAAAAAAATCATCCAAAAATCATAATGTAGAAGATGATAATGGCGATGCCAATACCAATGATGATTCAGGTGCGATTGACCTTGCCCCACAAAAAGGCTCCTCATCACATAATATTAAATCTGAAAATTTGCCCGCCCCTTCAAAATCCAGAAAATAAAAAAACCATACTATATTTTAAAAGATAGTTTTTAAAAACTATCTTTTTTTCTCCGCGGCAACATTGTGATTATGTTCTGCAAGACTTGTTGAAAAACTATGTCCACCCGTTCCATTTGCAACAAAATATAATATTTTTCCTTCTGCAGGATGTGCAACAGCCTCCATAGCGGCTTCACCAGGAGAGCATATTGGTGTAGGCGGTAAAGCGCTGGTCCAATAAGTGTTATATGGGTTGACAATTTCCAGATCCTGTCGAGTTAGCCTGCGATCAAAATCATTTTTTCCATCAGTCAGGGCATAAATCACTGTGGGATCTGATTGTAATCGCATGCCAAGATGCAGGCGATTGATAAATACACGGGCAACCATGGGACGTTCGCGTTTTAAAGCGGTTTCCCGCTCAACAATTGAGGCAAGGGTAACCAAATCCTGTTGCGTTTTTATCTCAGCAAGAACCTGTCGTTCACCCCAGATTTTTTGCAGTTTTTTCTGCATTGCCTGTTGCATACGGAATATCATCTTTTCACGAGACATACCCCATTCATAGGCATAGGTCTGGGGCAATACCGTTCCCTCTTCTGGTGGCTGTATCTGTCCTGTCATATAGGGGGCATCATTAACCAAATTCGCAATCTGATAGGCTGTCAGCCCTTCTGGAATGGTTAATTTATGCTGTACAGGTTTTGCATACCGCAAGATATCGATAACCTGTTGAATCGATGCCTGCTTTGGAAAAGAAAACTCAGCCGCGTGTAACGTCCCGGCCTTATCTGTCAGCTTTATGCCACTACGAAAAATAAAACTGCCCCAATAGGATTGAGTGACAACCTTTTCTTTCTGAAGTTGGTTTAATATTGCCGCGACATTTCCCTTGGCAATAACCACATTTTTAACATTATCCAAAGGACCGGGAGCAAAATAGGTATATTTTCCGTAAAAGAATACAGCAAGCAGGCATACAAGTAATGCACTGACCCCATATAACAATCGACGCATTACAATTTAACCCATGATATATCTTAGTAAATTTTCATATTCTTTTAAAAATCAGGCTCGCATTCGTGCCACCGAAACCGAAACTATTGGATAGGGCAGCATCAACTTTTCTTTGCTGGGCAGTATGAGCTATACGATCAATGACACTTTCCCTTGATGGATTATCAAGATTCAAAGTGGGAGGCACCTCATTATTACATATTGATAATAGAGAGAAGATCGCCTCAACCGCACCTGCTGCACCTAATAAATGACCAATAGCCGTTTTTGTTGAAGACATTGCCAAATGTTTGCTTGCATCCCCAAACAACCGCTCGACAGCTTCAAGTTCAAGATCATCCGCCATGGTTGATGTACCATGCGCATTAATATAATGGATATCTTCCAATGATAATCCTGAATGCTTAATGGCCGATGCCATTGCACGATAAGCACCTTCATGCCCTTCTGCTGGAGCAGTGATATGATACGCATCACCTGACATGCCATATCCAGCCACCTCACCATAAATTTTTGCGCCACGGGCTTTCGCATGTTCATATTCTTCTAACACAAGAACACCGGCACCTTCTCCCATAACAAATCCGTCACGATCCTTATCCCAGGTTCTTGACGCTTTTGTAGGTGTATCATTGAACCCCGTGGATAATGCTCTGGCAGAACAGAACCCTGCAATACCCAATTCACATACAGCCGCTTCCGCTCCTCCGGCAATCATTACATCAGCATCGCCAAGCGCAATCAAACGGCTTGCATCTCCAATAGCATGCACTCCTGTTGCACAGGCTGTCACTACCGCATGATTGGGCCCTTTAAAGCCATATTTGATGGAAACATATCCTGAAACCAAATTAATCAAGGCAGATGGAATAAAGAACGGAGAAACTTTTCGAGCCTGACCTTCATTAACCTTGATTGAGGTTTCATAAATGGTTTGCAGCCCACCAATTCCTGAACCAATCATGACACCGGTAGCCATTTGATCCGCTTCATTTTTGGGTGTCCAGCCAGAATCCTCCACTGCCTGAATAGCCGCCACTAAACCCAATTGAATAAAACGGTCCATTTTCTTTAAATCTTTAACGGGGATCCATTCAGACAGGTTTAACCTGCCCTCTTCCTTTGAACCTTCAGGAACTTCCCCAGCAATACGTGCAGCAACACGTGAAGCATCAAAACTTTTGATTTTGTCAATGCCGCTTTCGCTTGCAACAAGTCTTTTCCAAACATTATCGATACCAATTCCAAGAGGGCTTACAATCCCCATTCCAGTAACAACTACCCTGCGGTGTGGCCATGAACTTGTACTCGTCATTAAATTATCCTGTAAGTTTTATGAATCGATAATGTTATAGACTTTTAATTAAGATGCTTGTTTCTGTTTTTCAATATAATCGATAGCATCCTTGACTGTTGCAATCTTTTCTGCGGCATCCTCAGGAATTTCCACATTAAAAGCCTCTTCAAAAGCCATAACAAGTTCAACTGTATCCAAGCTGTCCGCACCCAAGTCATCAATAAAGGAAGCTTCAGGCGTTACCTTTGATTCTTCAACACCAAGATGTTCAACAACAATTTTTTTTACTTTGTCAGCAATTTCACTCATTATATTCGTCCTTTTACAGCTATAAAGCTTACATGTTTATACTATATTACCAAAGTTCCAAAGAATTTTTAGAACTTTATACGATTTTATCACAATGGTATTGGGGAAATATCACATTTCCCCCAAATAACCAAGCAAAAGCAATATTATAATTTTATAAAATGTTCAAATGGTTCACAAAGCAAGGATCTTTACACCATATACATACCACCGTTAACATGCAAACATGTTCCAGTAACCCAATCTGTCTCTTCAGAAGCCAGATAGACAGCTGCGGATGCAACATCCTCCACCTGTCCCATTCTATTTCTTGGAATTCTTTGTAATAATCTAGATTGTTGCTCTTCTGATAATACGGCAGTCATTGGTGTTTCAATAAAACCGGGGGCAATAACATTAACGGTAACGCCTTTTTTCGCCACTTCTAACGCCAGACTTTTACTCATAGCGATTAATCCGCCTTTTGCAGCTGAATAATTGGCCTGACCAACATTACCAATAAACCCAATGATCGAAGCGATATTGATAATGCGTCCTGAACGCCGGCGAACCATTCCCTTTAACGCAATCTGACATAATTGGAAGGGCACAGACAAATCCACATCCAGAACCTCGGACCATTCCGATTCCTTCATTCGGATTGAAAGATTGTCCCGCGTTAATCCGGCACTATTAACCAGGATATCGACAGGTGCATTTGCCTGCCTCTCTGCATTCGGGATAAGCGCTTTTAAAGATTCCTGATCCTTGAGGTTGGCTGTTTGAACAAATGCGTTCTGTTCACCCAACTCTTTTTGAACCTCTCTTAAAACGTTTTCCCTGGTTCCCGACAAAACAACCCTTGCCCCTTGCTGAACAAATGCCTTGGCAATCGCTTGACCAATTCCACCCGAGGCACCAGTAACCAATGCCACCTTATTATCTAGTCTGAACATAATCTTCATAATCCTTGTGTTCTTTTAAAAAGCAGAAAGAATTTTTGCAAATTCTTCAAGATCTGCAGGTGTATCAACAGAACAAACCTTGCTATCCCGTGCAGTACGCTGCATGATTTTAGACAAAACCTTACCTGCACCAACTTCAACAAAAAAATCAACTTCCTGATCAATCATATATCGCATAGTTTCTGCCCATCTTACAGAACCTGTTATTTGTCTAACCAATGAATCTCTGACAAAAGAAGAATTTTCATAAGGGCAGGCGGTTATATTTGCGATAACAGGAAAATTAAATGGTTTGGGATTTGTTTTAGCCAAGGCATCCCGCATTTCCCGGGCAGCGGGTTCCATTAACGGACTATGAAATGGTGCTGACACAGGCAATTTAACAACTCTACGGATACCAGCTTCCTTGGCTATGGCTATAATCCGTTCAATCGCGTCCATATGACCAGAAACCACAACCTGAGACGCACCATTATCATTGGCAACTACAACAACCGAATTTCCCTGCGTGGCCTGTTTACATAAATCCTGAACCTGTCCAATCGTGACGCCTATAAGTGCAGCCATTGCTCCCTGACCAACCGGTACCGCATTTTGCATTGCACTGCCGCGCGTCCGTAACAAATTGACTGTTGTAACAAAATCAAACACATTGGCAGCACAAAGAGCAGAATATTCACCCAAGGAATGTCCTGCTGCCATTGAAACCAGATGATTGGCATCAATATTAAATTCTTTTTCCAAAACCCTGATTACGGCCATGGAATGTGTCATTAATGCAGGTTGTGTATTTTGCGTTAAAGTCAACGCTTCCACAGGCCCCTCCATCATAATTTTGGATAATGGCTGCTTTAACGTTTCATCCAACGCTTCATAGACTTCTCTGGCAATTGGAAATGCTTCAGCCAATGCCTTACCCATACCAACATATTGGCTTCCCTGACCGGGGAATAAAAATGCACATTTCATAATAGATGATTCCAATAAAATAAATTAAACGGCAGATCTTACAAAAAGCTGGTTAATACTTCGTAAAATTTCAAAAGTCTGCTTCCACAAAGGTAAAATACGGTGTTCCTCAATACCCCGTTTTTTGACAATCTCAATTATTTCTCCAACCGAACGGCGATTGTCAACAAGTCCCAAAAACCCGCGTGCCTGTGCAGGTAAAGGAAGCATAATCGTCAACATTCCAAAAGAATAAGGAAGCAGATTGGATGGTAAAATCTGATTGGCAAGTATTTCACCAGGCGTTTCCCGCATAAAAGGAATTGAATCAGAGGCACATGGATCAGCAAATTGTATATTATCTTCCGCGCGACGCACATACACAACATGCGTTGACATATTCCCAGCCAAAGATTCAGCCAGACTAGCCTGTGTTCTTATATCAAACTGCCTGAATTTTTCTCTGATCTTTGGATCTGTTATTAAATAAGCAGGATCATAACGCGCAGGCTCCACCAAACAGTTTACCGCCAACTCATTTTTATCCAACAGATCCCATAATTCAGCAATTTTATAGGATCGGTCACGCGGGTTTAATAAAAGATCATACAGACCAGCGTCACCTCCAGTTAAATGATCACCAAAATTTCCATTAAATCTGAGCCAGGCAGTCGATGGAAGATGCTTCATGATTCTTTTTGCAACATCCAAACGCTTTACTGGTGGATCTGACAAAGAGGTCAGTTTGGATAATGCTTCCTGCACCATATAAACGCCAGTACGACCATAGGGAGCATAAACCATCAATCCCATCCCGCCGCCAGGATTTAGTTGTTCCCTTAATATTTGCAGGGCAGCAGCAGGATCAGGCAAATGATGCAAAACACCACAACAATCAATATAATCAAACAACCCGAGATTTAAATCTGGCAATTCAAGAATTGAACCCTGAACATAACGGATATTACTCAATTTCCGTGTAGCTGCCCGTTCTTTAACAATTTTCAAAACTGCCTCGGCCCGATCCAAACAGATCACTTCACCAGAACGTTGGTGTCGTGCCATTTGTTGAGCCACCATGATTGCTGCATCACCGGTTCCACAACCAGCAATCAAAATCCTTAATGGTTGCGTATAAGAACGATATCCTCCAAATACCCAATAATCAATTTCATTCAAATGGCTTGGACTGCCTATTAATAAGCGTTTGGTTTCATCCTTTGGATTGCGTTCGGGATATGGATAGGCCTCATATTGCCTTGCCAACCCCAAATCTTGCTGATCATTTTTATGGGCCATTACGCTCTTACAACCAATTTACCACGCTGCCAAGCTTCAGCCGCCTCATCGGCACTCATCCCTTGATTGCGTATTGCATTTTCCATGAACTGAACAATCTGATTACCCAACATCATTTCCTCAAGCTCATCAATCAAGTCACCTCCAAATCGCTGAATCCAATTGGGGTTTAATAGCATGGCCGCTTTTTGTTTCCGGATAAAAATATTCTCGGATTCCCTCAGACGATAAAAATTTCCTGAATCCGTGAACAATGCCGGTTCATAAAGCATCATTAACTCGGGTTCTTGTGAGTGGATTATTTCCTGATAATGAGTCAACGTCTCTTCATCTGCAATAGATTTCAATTGATAATCAGCCTCGATCAAACCATATTCTTTCATGATTTTATTCGCGAAAACCTGCAAAGTTTCACAAACCGTGATTTCACGATGAAGAAATGAAGCTGTTATAAGTTGATCAATAGAACCCACATGTTCTTGAAACTTTTTTGGCAAAGCAAAAGAGATAGAGGGTTGATAAAGATTTCCAATCACCTTGAAATTCGGATTGGATTGAATGATATCGGCATGAATATCAGGCAGCCATACACTTACAAACAAATCAATTTTCCCAGCAGTCAGCTCCTGCGTCAAATCCCTACATTCACCGGTAATTAATTCTATATCCGTTATTCCATGGGCCTCTAACACACGTGTTATAACTGCTGCTGTTGCTTCATGTATCAAATTATCAAAAAAACCAAGCTTTAAAGAATCCATCCCTGTTAATGTCCCACTCTTGTTCAGAAAATTGTTATATTATAGATAAAACTTGTTTGGTATAGGCTTTCTGTTGTTTATTAATAATCATTAGTATCAATTTAGACAAATATCTTTGCCATTTTTCTGAAGGCATCCACCCAATAACCTTACAAACCATATTAACCACCCTGACAATATGATGGATTTTATATAATGACATGGCCTTTTCCATATATAGGGCTATACATCGTTTATGATTATATGGCATTCCATGGGGCTCATTGGTGGCATGAAAGGCCGAGGCAAGCTCATCATCCTGACTTTCAATTATACGACCCAAGGCAATCCTGGCTCGTTGCAACCTGGAGAGCTTTTGAGATTTCAAATATAATTTAGCATAATCATAAAACAATTTATAATGACGATATTCATCTCCAGCAATCCGTCTGCATATCTCCTTCAGGACAGGTTCCTTTACATAATCTGCCAAGGCACTGTAATAAGATGAAGTGCCAACCTCAACCATAGCCCGGGCGATAAATTCTCCCGCCTGTGATCCACGGATTGAGTGATCCGTCTTTAAGTCAATTTTATAAAAATTTCTGAAACGCTTATAACTTTCCTGATAATCCCAAGCAGGATCAGCCATCATGGCCCATCGTCCCAATGTTTCACCATGTTGCACCTCTTCATCTTCCCATTTACTGAAAAGCTTTGTCAATTCAGGATCATGACCAAATACATTAGTCAAATAAACCGTATAGTCTACACTATTTCGTTCAACAACAGCGGCTGTTTTTATCAAAGGAACAATATCAGCATCTATTAATGAAGGGTCAAATTTATCCCAGTTAACCTGTTCAATATCCCAATGTTTCATAGTGCCACGCTTTCCTTATCAATTTTATTTTTAATTCAGAAATTATAAAATGACTATAGTAAACCGTAGTATGAGAAAATGACTAGATATTTTTATTAAATTCAATAGTCAAAACAGGAATTAATATCGGACTCTGAAATTGGCGCCTGATTCCATCTTGGGTTATGATCCTTGTCAATAATTGCAGCCCTCACCCCTTCTAAAAAATCGGCCCGTTGGATAAGATGACTAACTAACAATAAATCGCGTGTTAAAACAGCTTCTTGAGTTGGTAATTTCAAATGCCAAGCTCTATAAGTTACCTCTAAAGAAAATGGACAAGCTTTTAATATAGTTTTAAAATCACATACGGCCCAATTATATTTACTTTTTCGCAATTTCTCAATAATCTTTGCTACAGAAGAAGCTTGATAAATATCAGCAATTTGTTTTAAAGTTTTATTATCAAATTCATAGGATTGCTTATATGTTGAAAGAAAAAAATTAATTTCATTTGGCTGTAATTCTGTTAATTTTTGTAAAAAAAGTTCTAATTCACTTGAAAAAATCATATAATCTGCAAACCCCAACTTAATAGCAGTGTTACCATTAAAACGTTGTCCCGTTAACATAGCCCTTAATCCAGAAAAACCTGGAGCATTTTGAAATAAAAAAGAACTACCTGCATCTGGGGTTAATCCGATCATCACTTCTGGCATTGCTAAAATAGAACGTTCAGTAACAAAACGATATGTAGCAAACGCTCCTAATCCTATACCTCCCCCCATGGTAATGCCATCCATTACTGAAATAATGGGCTTAGAATAATGTAGTATATAATTAGCTAATACATAATTATATTTAAAAATTTCTAAACCTTTTTGTTTTTTACCTGAACGAACTAAATCAGCAATTTTCCGAATATCACCACCAGCACAAAAAGCTCGTTCACTACTACTATTAATTAAAATAATATAAATACTCGAATCGAATTTCCACTTTTCTAAAACATCTAATATTTGATTTTGTAACACATCATCAATCGCATTCAATGCTTGCGGTCTATTCAATGTTAATACACCAACATAATTTCTTTTTTGTACTACAACTAAATTAGACACTTAAAATATATCCAACAAAAATTTATAATCATTCATAAATATTGATAACAATTTAAAAAAGTTTATAAAAGTTAATAGTTTGAAAGTATATTTTTATAAGGTTGCGTCATGGACTTACTCCATAAAAGAAATGTATCCCTTGATTGTTTTCGTGGAATTATGGCTTTATTTGTCGCTTGTGGACATTTTTTTTATTGGAACCATAAACCAATAATTCCTTGTTCTTTTGTTTTAGCTGTTGATTTTTTTTGGTTCTCAGTGGTTTTGTCATTTGTCATTCCGTTTATCAAAAAAGAGAAAAATTTAACTCTATAAATTTTGCTTTTAAACGTTATCTAAGACTTTTTCCAGTATATATCGTTTGCGTAGTTATTTCTTATGTATTTAATATTTTTAATAATATCACTCAACCTAATTTATTTGATTGGTTTAAAATATTAACTATTTCAGAAATGATTCCTTTAAATACGCTTCACCCTTCAATACCTTTTGAACCAATAGGAATTTCATATACTATTTCAGCCGAACTTTGGGTTGGAATAATAATTTTTCCAATATTTGTAACATTATTAGATAAATTTACGCATTTGATATTTCCTGTTTTAATTCTAGTAATCTTATATTGTTTAATTGTATTAAATCAAACCTCTATAAACTATATGGATGCGCATCATAGGCTGTATAATTTATTTATAGATTATGCAATTATTAGATGTTTATTAGAATATTCACTAGGAATTCTTACTTATTTAATATTTATTAAGATTAATTTTAAACCAAACAATTTTATAATTTCTTTTTTTCAACTTTTTATAATTCTTTTATTTTCTATGACTTACTTAAAATTAAATTATAATAGAAATAATGAATTTATAGCTCCTTTTTTATTCGCTATATTTATCTATCTCTTGTCTTTTAAAACTGGAATTATTTACAAAATAACTTCTAATAATTTTGCAAAATTTTTAGGAGATATTTCATATTCTATTTACCTAATTCATCCTATTTGGATAAATATCTGTTCAAAATATTTTCATTTACATACCACAAAAGGAATTAATATCGTCATTTATATATTTTGCATATTAACATCTGCATATATAATTTATCAATTTGTTGATAAACCTTGCCTACAACTTCTACGATACAAAAATAATACTTAAAACCAATTTTCAGTAATCTCGTAAAATTATTTATGATAAATTAAGGACTTATATATGCCGCTTAAAAGAGATTTCTCAACAACGATTTTTAATAATTTTCCAATTCGTCACGACTGGGCCAAGGAGGAAATTGCTTCTTTGTTTCAGCTCCCGTTGCCCGAGCTTATTTACCAAGCACAAACTGCCCACCGATTAAATTTCGATCCAACGCAAATTCAGGTTTCAACCTTGCTCTCGATCAAAAGTGGAGGATGTCCTGAAGACTGTGCTTATTGTCCACAAAGTGCAAAACATGAAGAAAAAATTAAGGCAGACCGTCTTATGTCCGTTGAAAAAGTGCTTGAAAAAGCACGCGCTGCCAAAGCGGAAGGTGCGACACGTTTTTGTATGGGTGCCGCCTGGCGTTCCCCGAAAGATCACGATCTCGAGACCGTTTGTGCCATGATAGAAGGCATTAAAAATCTTGGGCTGGAAACATGCGTAACCTTAGGAATGCTTAATCTGGAACAAACTGAAAAACTTAAAAACGCTGGACTGGATTATTATAATCATAATCTTGATACTTCTGAAGAACATTATGAAAAGATCATCTCAACCCGTACATACCAGGATCGTCTGGATACCCTCGCTTTTGTTCGTGATGCCGGTATCAAAGTATGTTGTGGAGGTATTCTTGGAATGAATGAAGATGAAGCAGACCGTGTCAGCATGATTGCAACCCTTGCCAATTTACCCAGACATCCGGAAAGCGTGCCTATCAATATGCTTATCCGCGTCAAAGGAACACCTTTGGGTAATGCAGACCCCATAGATCCTATTGATTTTATTCGTACAATTGCTGTCGCCCGAATCACGATGCCTGAAAGCTATGTTCGATTGGCAGCCGGCAGAACGGAGATGAGTAATGAAATGCAGACCTTGTGCTATCTGGCTGGGGTCAATTCTATTTTTCTGGGTGAACGTTTGCTAACCTGTCCCAATCCGGAAAAAAGCAGTGATTTGACCTTATTCAACAAATTAGGACTGCAAATTGCCAACCAGCAAAACCGGGCCATATCCTAAATTAACAACGCTACTATAAGAATTAAGATTTTGAATTTTGGAAATCTTATCTAGATTCTTGCTTTCCAGCGTAATAACCTTAAAGCGTTCATAACAACACATACGCTACTTAAAGCCATGGCTCCCCCTGCAATAGCCGGATTTAAAAATCCGAGCATTGCCAAAGGAATACCGATAATATTATAGATAAACGCCCAAAACAACCCTTCCTTGATACGCTGACGAGTTCTTTTGGCAATGTCCAACGTATCAGCGACCAATTCAGGATTATTCCGCATCAATACGATCCCAGCCACCTCGGCCGCCACATCCGTCCCCTCGCCCATTGCAATGGCAAGATCCGCCTCTGCCAAGGCCGGAGCATCATTTATTCCATCTCCAACCATGGCAATTGACTGATGATCAATACCCTTTGAACCATGTTTCTTGATAAACTGTTGTTTATCTTCTGGTGTCAGATTCGCTTTAACGTCATCTATTCTCAATATATTACCAATTTTTTTGGCGACAGCTTCATTATCCCCCGTCAACATAATTGATTGGATTGAATGCTCTTTCAATCGTCGAACCGCCTCTACCGAACCAGACCGTACATGATCCTCAAAAACTACAATACCCAATAAACGATAGGAATCTTGCATCTTCTCAAGAAGCCAGGATAAAGTTGATGATCGGATTTCTGACGACACATCAGGAATTTTACACCCATGCGATTCAACCATCTGCTGATTGCCCAATAAGAAAACCCGTTCTTTTATCTTTCCCATGACACCACGTCCCTGTTCTTTTATAACCCGGAATTCTTCTGGTTGTTTCAAAGAAATAGTATAAGAGGAGGCTTCAGATAGCAGTGCCTTTGCCAAGGGATGTTCGCTTGATAAAGACAAACTGGCTGCATGATAGAGAATTTCTTTTTTTGAAAAATCGGATAAGGAAACAATTGAAACGACTGACAGTTTTCCTTCTGTTAAGGTTCCTGTTTTATCAAATGCCACCTTTTTGACATGCACCGCTCTCTCTAAAGTTTCAGCATCGCGAATTAAAATACCAGAACGAGCTGCTGCCCCGCATCCAGTGGCTAAAGCTGTCGGCGTTGCCAAACCCAATGCACAAGGACAGGCAATCACCAATACGGCAGCGGCATGCATTAACCCTATTACAAAAAGACCGTTTATCAACCACCAACTCAGAAAGGTTAATAATGCTAGAACAATAACAACAGGTACAAAAATACTGCTTATCCGATCCACCATTTTTTGGATTGGCGCCTTGGAGGCTTGTGCATTTTCAACCAATTGGATAATAGCGGACAATCTTGTCTGTCTCCCGGTTTTTTCAACCTTGATTGATAAACGCCCATTATCATTTAATGAACCACCAGTAACTTTATCCCCAATTTTTTTCTCGATTGGCAGGCTTTCCCCAGTCAGCATCGACTCATCAACTGCACTTTCACCCTGTATGACCACACCATCACAAGGAATTGTTTCACCTGGACGAACAACAACCTGATCACCAACCATTAATTGATCGAGGGGAACTGATATTTCTTTGTCATCAACAAGTTTACAAGCTGTATCAGGACGCAGAGCCTGTAATGCCCTAATTGAATCAGCGGCTTTATATCTTGCCCGCTTTTCCAACCAGTGCCCCAGTAAAATAAAGGTTATAATCAATGAGGCGCTTTCATAATAAAGATCAGGCTCAACCTTGCAATAACCCAACAACCATGAAAGCAATAAACATGTGCTCAGAATCCAGGCGGTACCCGAACCAAGTATCACCAGCAAATCCATATTTCCATTTCCTGATTTTACCGCACGATAAGCAGCAATATAAAATGGTTTTCCCAACCAGAATTGCACAGGAGTTGCCAATAAAAACTGAACCCAGCCTGGAAGCATCCAATGATGGTTGAAACCGCCAGCAATCATTGAACCCAATAATGGTGCGGAAAATAAAGCCGCGATAATCCAATGATATAAATCCTTTTCATCACGATCCCCATTCAGGTTGATAGCTGCATGACCAGGATCAAGCCATTCCGCATGATAACCAGCCTTTGTGACAGCCGTCTCAATCTCAGCGATTAAATTTTGTTGTTGGATAGCTGGTTTTGGAATGACCCTGGCCTGTTCCAATGTCAGATTCACATTGACATCTTCAACTCCTGCAACACGCTTAATGACTTTCTCAACACGTCTGACACAAGATGCACATGTCATTCCACGAATTACAAAATCAATTCCTTTATTTTCCAATGCTGCAGACATGATCGACCAATCCTACACTTTATCGGTATGCAAATAAGAATTAGTATAAAATATAAAACATGCTATAATAATTAACTTTCATAGTCATTAACTAAATAGGATTTTCATCATGAAAATATATCATGTCGAAGGAATGACATGTCAACATTGTGTCCACGCTGTAAAAGAAGCCGTTGAAGCCCTTCCAGATGTTCAGGAGGCTAATGTCGACTTGAAAACCGGAACATTAAAAATCACCGGTTCGGTCAATGAGAATGAACTCAAAAAAGCGATTGAAGAGGAAGGATACACACTCTCTTGAAATAATCCCATAATGAGCATTTCAGGTTCAATAATAATTATTCGCAATTATATTCTTGTCTGGCATTTTTTACAAACTGTTGAATTAGGATTGGATCCTTTTTCCCCGGTTCAGATTCAACCCCTGATGAGACATCAATTGCCTCTGTACCTGACTGCTGAATGGCTTCTTGCACATTATCGGGTGTTAATCCACCTGCCAGCAACCATGGCTTTGCCGGGTTCCAGTTTTTAGTCAGGGACCAATCAAACTTGCGTCCATTACCGCCCGGTCTTGTATCCGATTCATAAAATGGTGCCTCAATCACCATTCCATCAACCTGGGAAGGTTTAAGCAAATCATCATGCGTTTTAACGCCTCTTGCCAACCAAACTGGCAGACCGATTTCCTCTCGAATAATTGCCGCCTGCTTGTCAGAACAATAAAGTTGCAGAATATCCAGCCGAACCTTGTCAAGAATTCTTCTTATATCATCTAATTTTGGCCTAACAAACAAACCAACCCTTAACAGACCTTCCTTACCATAATCAGGCAACTGTCTTGCCTGGGTAACAGATAAAAAACGCGGAGACGCTGGATAAAAAACCAATCCCACCCAATTGACCCGTAATTTTAACAATAAATCACAAGTCGCCGTTTCTCTTACACCACATATCTTGATAGAAACCATAAAATTAATCTTGTAACTGACAAATGATTTCCTCAGCAACCTGTTGTGGATTAGCTGACTGTGTTATTGGCCGACCCACTACAATCCAATTTGCACCCGCCTTATGTGCCAACGCGGGTGTCATGATTCGCTTTTGATCATCTGTTTTGGCATTTTCCAACCTTATTCCCGGCACCACCAATACAACTTTATCTCCATAAATCTTACGCAAAGTTGCAACTTCCTCGGGTGAACAAACAAGACCATCGACACCAGCGTCCAAAGCCATTCCTGCCAGTTTCATTACTTGTTCAAGAGGTGTCGTATGAAGATTTACACTATTTAAATTCTCCTGATCCATACTGGTCAAAACCGTAACCCCAAGTAATAACGGTTTCTGATTATCAGGAAAATTGACATCTATTGCCTTACGTGCGGCTTTAATCATGTCTTTTCCGCCTAACGTATGAATAGTCAACATGGCTGGTTTTACAGAAACCAAACTGGCAATTGCAGATGCAACGGTATTGGGAATATCATGCAGTTTCAGATCAAGAAAAACTTGCCGACCCCTAGCCAGTTTCCTGACCGCATCAAAACCGCAAGCGTAGGTAAACTCCATACCTATTTTAATCATTTGCCCTGTTAAATCAGCAATTTGAGCCCATTGCTCAGCCAAATCATAATCTTTTGTATCAATCGCAAGAATCAAGCCGGTTTTTGTCATTATTTTTCTTAAGTGATCTATCAATTATTTATTATAATATGTGGAAATAAATCTATTCTTCTGAATTCTGTTGCGAAGGTTCAACCCTGTCAGGGGAAAGGGCAGACGTTGCTGTTGGAACTGGGGTCCCATTCTGTCCTGTTCCCTGCTGCGTTGTATTCTGTTGAGTCAGGGCTATATACTGGGCCCGCAATTCATTTAACTGTGTTTCCAAATCACGTATTTTCTGTTCTGCCTTTCTGGCTCTTTTCCATTGACTGACCAAGGAGGTGAAAACTGTTAAAGCTCCTATTGCAAAAGAAATGATTCCAGCCAGCAATACAATCATCCCAACAGAACTTTGCCAATTAGCAGAAAAGAAATTCATTGGCACAGGCGTCATATTTAACAAGAAAAAGATAATTAAAAGTACCAGGAATGGTACAACGATAATTAATCGCAACACGATATGATCTCCCTAACCCAACCATAATCAAACATTATGAATATGACCAGTATATAATACACAAACCCTTACATAAATAAGGAATTTTAATCCAGATAAAAAAAACATTTAAAATAATAATTTAAAAAAAACAAAAAATAACCATATAGTTATAAAAAGATAAATCGTTTTTTCTTATATAAATCAAAAAGCTATGCATGAAGTTGTTTCATTTAAAAAAATAAAGAACAAAATATGGGCCAACATTTTTTATATCGGAAACAAACGATACATCGCTAATATTTATCATTCTTATGAAAAAGCATATCAGGATTGCGAATGGCGGAAACAGGAAATTACTGCCTACAGACATTTACTAATCAATCATGAACAACCCGTACCACAATATTTGACAATCCCGATTCACCAATCAGAGATTCCAAAAAATTGGCAACCTTTGCCTGTATTCGGTTTTTTGCTTTCCTCAAAAAAACTTTCAAAAAAAACAATTTGATTTTATAAACAGGTCTTTCGATTCAATTTATTAATAATTTTATACCTATAAATATTTAATTTAAAAGAGAATGCTCAATGTCTAATAAACAACATGAAGAAAAAACGTTTTTTTTACCTATCATCCCAGTTAAGGATTTAGTTACCAACATTGAATATATTCGAGAATTAAACGTAAAAATTTTTAATACACCCAAAGTTTTTCTTAAGGTATCTCCAAAATCCGACATTACCGTAACCGTTAATGTCAATGCCCAGCAAATTGAAAAGGATTACCCCCAATTCGAAATTATCGTTATCCTAAATTGTACCAGCCAAAAACAACTTGAAGATGATGATAAACCAACTTCTATTTTTGAAATTGACTTGCAATATGGTGCAGTTGTGACCCTTCCCACTTTAAAGGCTGCCAATATAGAAGAATTGTTGATGATACATGCTCCAGAATTATTATTTCCAGAAATTCGCAATATCATCCTAAATATAAGCCGCACATCCAATCTACCTTCTATTCTTTTGCAATCCATTGATTTCGCAGAATTATGGAAAGAAAAAAAATCCACCATGAAAAACAAAGATTAAGAAACCCTACAAAAATGGATACAACAATGCCCCAAAAACTAGACACGGACAAAAAAATTATTGGTCAAACAGATCCAGGCGGGATTGTTCCGGAATCATCACGTATTGCCTATGAAAACCGTTGGCTAAAAATCCGTGAGGATATCATACGCTATCCCAACGGGTTAAAAGGCATGTTTGGTGTTGTAGAACGAAACGAATTCGCTGTTATTTTACCACTGCATATTAATAATGAAGGAATTAAAATAGTCACCCTTATTCGACAATACCGATATCCTGTGGGTAAATTTATGTGGGAACTGCCGATGGGAATGTGGGAATTAAAACCAGATGCCACCTCCGAGATGGTTGCTGCCGGAGAACTGGAAGAAGAAACAGGTTTGCGTGCCGCCAATATGGTACATGGAGGTATATTATATCAGGGGGCAGGCTATTCAACCCAAAAAGGTCACGTTTTCCTTGCCACTGATTTAACACAACATTCCCCGAAACGCGAAGAGACAGAACTGCATATGACCTGTCATACAATCCCGTTAACTCAATTTGAGGAAATGATTCAAAACGGACAAATAACTTGTATGGTCACAATCGCTGCATTCTGTTTGTTACGTAGTAAAAAATTAGTTTGACTCTCTCTTCCTTCGTTACCTAAAAAAAGAATTAATCGTGTAATTTATGACTTGAGGAAATATAAAGTATGGCAGAAACCCAGCTCCAATATAATAATCCTTCTACATCACGTACCCTTGTCAAACATGCGGTTACAATTGGTTCCACCATGATCTTGGGACTTGTTTTTGGGTTGATCTGTCATGCTTTTGGAGATGTTATTATCTATAAGTCAGCAAATGGCTCAATAACGTTATCAAATTTTATTCTGACCTTGTCTGAATTAATTGTCAATTTGTTTTTGCGCCTGATAAAGATGATCGTGGCACCTCTGGTTCTGGCCACGCTCATTGCCGGGATTGGGAACGTTCAAGATACTAAAACCATAAAAACCATCGGGATCAAGGTTATTTTTTGGTTTATCGGTGCCTCTATCGTTTCCTTGGGTGTTGGAATGCTTGCCGCCAATATCATCCAGCCAGGCAAGAATTTTACGCATAATTTACCACCTGTCTCTGAGTCTCATACAATTTATCATTTTGACCTTATTAAATTTACACTTCATATCGTTCCTGATAGTGTCATTGACGCAATGGCTCATAACGATATGTTACAGTTGGTAGTTTTCGCTGTCTTTTTCGGTTTGTCTTTAGCCGCTTTACCTGACAAACAATGTCAACTGGTAAGAGATGTAACAGATGGTGTAGGCAAAGTTATGCTAAAAGTCACCGATATGGTCATGATTATTGTACCATTGGTTGTCTTTGCTTCACTTCTTTCAATAGCAACCCGTAATGGATTACATGTAATTGAAAGCTATGGACTGTTTTTGATCGAGTTTTATGCTGTCATTCTCGTCATGTTCATTATTTTGATCGGAACTGGTTATTTCATGATGGGAAAAAAAGTGTTTAAGCTTCTTCCATTCATAGCCGAACCTGTAATGGTAGGATTTGCAACCGCCAGTAGTGAGTCTGCCTTTCCAAGATTGCTTGAACAACTTGAAAAATTCGGTGTTCCACCCAAAATATCTAGCTTTGTCGTTCCCTTAGGCTATAGCTTTAACCTTTGTGGAACCATGATGTTCATTTCATTTGCCGCCATTTTCATCGCACAAGCCTATGGTATTCATATGCCCATTGAAAAACAAATCATGATGCTCCTGGTCATGATGATCAGCAGTAAAGGCATCGCAGGAGTTCCACGCGCCTCAATGGTAATGCTCGCCGCTGTCATGCCAGGTTTTGGAATACCCGAAGCCGGACTGCTATTAATTGTCGGAATTGATCAGTTTCTTGATATGGCAAGAACTGCAACAAGTGTTTTGGGTAATGGAATTATTGCAGCAATCGCTAATGAATGGGACATCAGGGCAAACAATACAAAAGAGACAATATAATTTTATCCTTCCCCAAAAACAGTTGAATATAATAAAGGTCACTGATATCTTATGAAAACGCAATTAATTGATGGCAAAAGCTTTGCCACAAACATGACCCAGAAAATAGCTCTGGAAGTCAAGCAGCTGCAGCAGGAAAAAAATGTAACCCCCGGTCTTGCCGTCATTTTGGTCGGCAATGACCCTGCCAGCGAGATATATGTCAGAAACAAGACAAAACAGACACACAGGGTGGGAATGCGTTCGTTCATGCATCTTCTTCCTGAAACAACCACACAAGAAGAAATCCTGAATCTAATTGCAAGATTGAATAAAGATCCTGATATTCATGGAATTCTCGTACAACTACCTCTTCCAAAAGGGTTGAATGCAGACACCATTATTCAGGCAATCACCCCTCATAAAGATGTTGACGGCTTGACAGCCTATAATACAGGAAAACTTGCGCTTGGACATAAAGACGGATTTATACCCTGCACCCCACTTGGATGTCTAATGTTATTGCAAAAAGAACTTTCCAGTTTGAAAGGATTACATGCAGTCATTATTGGAGCGTCAAACTTGATGGGCAAACCCATGGCACAACTTTTATTACAAGAAGGTTGCACTGTAACTATTGCCCACATTCATACACGCAATCCTGAAAAACTTGCCCGTCAAGCAGACATTCTTATTGTTGCGACTGGTTGCAGTGAGCTCGTTAAGGGATCATGGATCAGTGAAGGTACGACTATTATAGATGTCGGCATTAACCGTATCACGACAAAAGATAGCAAGACCAAACTGATAGGTGATGTCGCTTTTGAAGAGGTTTTGGGTAAAGCTGCAAAAATTACACCTGTCCCTGGTGGTGTCGGTCCTGTCACTATTGCCTGTTTGTTGCATAATACATTACAAGCAGCAAGAAATACGATAAAATAATTTACACCAAAACTATTCCTTATTATAATTATTGCAATAATATAACAATAATTTCTTAAACCGCTTGATTAATATTAATAACTAAATCATTTAAAAGCGGTTTACAATTTATTAGATTGTTTTCTATAAACGAAACTAAAACTTGCTAATATAATATTTAAGTGAACAATTAAAATGACTGAAATTGATTTTCCCTCTTTACTGTTTGATTCAGCCTGGTATTTAAAAACCTATCCAGATATTGCAGCCGCCAATGCAGATCCTGTTGAACATTATCTGTTTTTCGGATTTCGAGAGGGACGAAATCCTAACCGTTTTTTTAATACCACCTTTTATCTGAATACCTATCCTGATGTTGCCGCAAGCACTATTAACCCTTTTATCCATTATATAATGTATGGTGCCGCGGAAGGGAGATTGCCCAGGGCTTCTGATCAACCACCTATACCTTCTACAACGGTAAGCACGGAATTATCAACCGGGACCGATATTCCGTATATGGTTGCCACCGAGCCCAACCCACAATCTAAATCTGAAATTAATTTAAGTTTTAAAATCAGTGATTCAGAACCTCCCCAGCAATTACAAGATAAAAAAACTGCATCCTATGATAAATTAACCTTGAATGCCACATCTGAGGTTACAACAAAATTACCAAACAAGAAAACGACTGTAAAACCAAAAAACTCATCGGTAGCATCCTCTCGAAAACGAAGTCCGAGAGTCAAAACGCAACGCGTAGCACATGGTAATAGTATAAGCAGATAAGCTGATTTTTGTATAAATTCAAAACTAGATAAATAATCAGTTTCTAACGGTTTTCTTTTTAAATTTTCTTCTTTTTTTTACATTCATTAAACGATGCTGATAAGGAGAGAGATATTTTCCAGCTTTTTTTCTCCTTATTGAAGAATTATTGTTCAAATAAAAGGCTTGAATGATTTGAAACTGATAATGATTGTTTAGTTCAGGTGTATGAGAATGATAATTGCCAATCGCCTGCATTAAATTTCCATTTGTCTCTGCAAGGTACAATTTAAGAATCGCCCCCGCCACGGCTATATTATAACAATTATCCTGTTTTAATCGTTGATAGATGACTTGACCAGTTTCGTGCGTTGTTTCCATCAATGGAACAATCCAACGTGTATTGATCTGCATTACCCCCAAATCCTGCGTGCCATTCTTGTTATTGGAGACAAGATTAGGAGCCCCACCCTCCACACGTTGTATTGCCGGTAAAACAGAAGAAGGCAAATGATGAAACGCAGCAACCATCATCATACATTTTAAATATGTCGCAACCATCTAACTAAATTAACTTTATTCTATTTTATTTTTATATTAACAGTTTAAACATTAAAGAAATTAAATCTATTATTTCAAATCCACTTATTTCATTACAAGGAATTCGTTATGACACGAATCTCGGTAGAGTTAATTCCTAGAGATAGAAATCATATCATTAGTGACATGAAACAAGTCAAGGAATGTTTCCCAATTGCCGACAGCATCAATATTCCAGATCTCATGCGTTTTTCTTTAAGAAGCTGGAACGCTTTTCAGATTACCTCTTCATATTATACACGTTCCATTCCTCATATAAGAGCAATTGATATTAATCCCGATCTTCCATTGCCCGGCCATGATATCAATAATTTACAAGAAATTCTGGTTATTCAGGGAGACCCTCCCTCCGATTTCAACAAACATACATATCCCAATTCAACTGAAAGCATTTTAAGACGATATCGAAGGGAACTCCCGCATCTGAAATTGTATGCCGCCTTTGACCCATACCGTCGTTCTCCCAAGGAAGAACTTGAACATGTCCTGTCAAAAAAAGAAGCGGGAGCCAGTGGTTTTTTTACACAACCCATTTTTGATGAGAAAATGCTTGAACTCTGTATGGATTGGTTACACAACAAAACCGTTTTTTGGGGTTTGTCACCTGTCATTGGACCAAAATCGAAATCATATTGGGAAATTACCAACAAAGTTGTCTTTCCACATAATTTTGAAACAAGTTTACAGGCTAACATTGATTTTGCAAAAAAAGCCTTACAAATGATCAAAAAAACAAACCAGAATGCTTATTTAATGCCTTTACGCGTCAAATTAACCACCTATCTATCACCATTACAGGAAATTTTTCAAAACTAGTCTCCCAACGCATATAAAATTCGAATCCAAGATCGTATCCCCTTATGAAATGAACAAAGATTATATTTTTCATTCGGGGAATGAATGCAATCATCAGCATTTGCAAACCCGATTAAAAAAGATTCTATTCCGAATTCACGCTGTAAATCATTAACCACAGGTATGGCGCCTCCACTGCCAATAATGGCTGTTTTATGAAGCCATTCATCTTCGAGCGCTTGACTAATTTTACTTAAATTCTTTCCTTCAAGGGAAACCATACTTGCATTTGAAACACCATGGGAAACAAATTCAACTTTACAATCTTCGGGTATTCTCGATTTTACAAACTGCCGAAAATTTTTCCGAATTTGAATTGGATCCTGTTCCCCAACCAAGCGAAAAGAAATTTTGGCTGAAGCCTGAGCTGGAATAACCGTTTTAAAGCCAAGTCCTTCATATCCCCCCGTAATTCCATTGATTTCACACGAAGGACGACACCATGTCTGTTCAACGGCATTGAATCCAATCTCACCCGCCGGATATTGCAAACCGATTGGATGAAGCAGTTCACTATCGGTTTTACCAATTTCCTGCCATTTTTGACGAATCGTTTCAGCAATTTCAGGCACCCCTTCATAAAAATTTGGAATGGTGACCCTTCCTGTATTATCACGTAATGCTGCAATAATTTCAGACAAAACCTGAATAGGGTTTTGAGCAGCATTTCCGTATAATCCCGAATGCAAATCCCGATTAGCCGCATAAACGGTAACCTCTTCCCCAACCAAGCCACGAACCATGGCAGTGATTGCTGGCACATCCGGAGTAGCCATATCCGTATCACAAATAAAAGCAATATCAGGATGCAAGATTTCTTTCTGTTGTGCTAAAAAGGTAGGTAAATGTTCTCCTCCACTTTCCTCTTCACCCTCCAAGATAAAGGTAATATTCAATGGAAATTGCTTGTCTTTCATATAAATCGCACGACAGGCTTCCAGGAAAGTAAGAATTTGACCTTTGTCATCTGATGATCCACGCCCATGAATAACCTCTTTTCCTGTTGCGTCGGTTCGGATACAAGGTTCAAAAGGTGGTATTTCCCATAATTCCAGTGGATCGACAGGTTGTACATCATAATGTCCATAAAATAAAACATGCGGGGCTCCCTTTATTTCAGGAGAATTTGCCATGACGATTGGATGTCCCCCAGTTTCACAAATCTGCACATCCAAATCCATATTACGCAAGTAATCATGTAACCACTGTGCTGCCTTTCGACAGTCTTGGTTATAGCTTGGAATAGCTGAAATACTTGGAATGCGTAAAAATTCGAATAAACGATCAAGAGATTCTGTTATCCTATGATCAACATTGCAAAGAATTGATTGCAAAATAAACTCCTATTATTATAAAATTTTATTTTAAAGAGATACTTTTTTATTTAATAACCAATAATGATTTTATCCTATCTGAAACCAAAACCCATTACATTAAAGATTCTTGCCGCGGCCATTTTTAATCTTGTATGTTTCATAAATATCGGTATGCCTTTGGCTACAATACCTGTATTTGTTCACAGACAACTCGGATATAATAGTATAATTGCCGGAATTGCTGTTTCCGCAGCCTATCTTGCCACCTTTATAAGTCGCCCGGGGGCGGGTCAATGGCTGGATACCAAAGGGGCCAAAAGTGCAGTCGTTATAGGTTTGGGAATTAGTGCATGCGGGGGACTTTTAACAATTTTGGCTTTATTTTTTATCCATCAACCTCTTATGGCGTTAATAATCATCCTTCTAGGCCGCTTTTGCATGGGTATTTCAGAAAGCTGGGCATCAACAGGTGTTAATGTCTGGAATATCGGCAGGGTAGGAATTGAAAACGCAACCCATGTCATATCATGGAATGGCGTAACCACTTATGGCGGCATGGCTATTGGTGCCCCCTTAGGGGTTTATCTTGCTTCACAACCCATCGGTTTTATTGGAGGGTTATCTGGATTTTCTATTCTTACTGTCATTCTGGCTTCAGCATCAATGCTTCTAGCATCAACCTATCCAGCCATCATTCCCGTTCCAACCGCTAGACGTTTACCTTTTACCAAGGTTTTCAAACGAATTTCAGCTTACGGCTGCTGTCTTGGTTTATCAACTATCGGATTTGGCAGTATTCAAACTTTCATTGCCTTATATTTTATTAGCAACCACTGGACAGGATCTGCCATTGCCTTGACAATTTTTGGCGTTTGCTTTGTCATGATCCGATTTATTTTCAAAAATTCACTTTTAAAATATGGTGGTTATATTGTCTCTATCATCTCCCTAATTACAGAAACCATTGGTCTTCTTCTGCTTGCCACACAAACCTCAATAATTGGTGCATATATTGGAGCGGCCTTGACAGGATGTGGTTTTTCACTCATCTATCCAGCCTTGGGTGTTATTGCCATATCAAAAGTCAGTAGTGAAAATAAAGGGGCGGCCCTTGCCTCATTTTCTTTATTTCTGGATATGGCCCTTTTTATTTCCGGTCCCCTACTGGGTTTAGTCCAAAGCCATCTTGGATATGATTATCTTTATTTGTCAGCCAGTTTTTTTGCTTTTTGTAGTGTTCTGTTAACCTATGGGCTATATTATCAGAATAAAAAATCCTCTATTTAACGATGATATATTAAAGAAAATTTCATGACTCATTACAATTACTCAATTACTGTTTTCTGCGGTTCAAAATGCGGAAACAAATCCATCTACATTCAGGCGGCAAAAGAATTGGCAAGCCATTTTGTTCACAATCAATTACGACTTGTCTTTGGCGGTGGCAGTGTGGGTTTGATGGGAATAATATCAAATACCATGATTGACCTTGGTGGATCCGTCAAAGGTATTATCCCGCAATTCCTTATCAAAAAAGAGGGACAACATTCTCGTGTAAATGATTTAACCGTTACCGAAGATATGCATTCCAGAAAAAAGATTCTTTATGACGAAGGAGATGCCTATCTGATTATGCCTGGAAGTATCGGGACTTTTGACGAATTCTTTGAAATACTTACTTGGCGCTATCTAAAACTCCATAATAAACCGATCATTATTGTAAATGTCGATAATTGGGCTAGGGGCATTCATGATCAATTAAACAATACCATCGAACAGGGATTTGCTGATAAGTCCCTGTTGAAACTTTTTGAAGTTGTTCCTGATGTACCTTCAGCAATAGAATCTTTGAAAAAACAGATGAAATTCTAGAAAATAAATATTCCTGTTACCATAAAATTCTGTAACAGGGATTTCACATATTATACAATATTTTCTAATGAAAATTGGCAAGATACCGTTTTAAATGCCAGTATGCTCGAGCCATATCCATACCCACGCCAAACAAATCCTTAATCTGGAATGGACAGGTTAACAGACTTCCGGCAATCCTGGAAAAATTCAACTTGCCATCTTGCGTCAAGACTGAAGAAACAAGAGGTGGAAGATTCCGACTTGCCGTATCGCATACAACACGTAAAACAGCAAACGGAATATGTTTCTCCTGAGCAAACTGCGCAACCAGACCACTTTCCATATCAACTGCCAAACAGGCCGAATCTTTAAAAAGCCTTTCTTTTTTTTGGGCAGAAGTCACAATTTCATTGCTATGCAATAAACTTCCGAGCTTGACTTCTGATTTTTCCGCCCCCAACCAGCTCCTTAATTCGGAATCCGCATGATATTCCCTATTCTCGGCAACTACACTATGCGACAATAATATTGTACCTGCCTTAATAACGGGATCCAAACCGGCAGCAAATCCAAAAGATACGATTGAATCAATTTTTTCCACCGACAATCGCTCAAGGGCCTTTTTTGCACCCAGATAGGTCGCCCCGCTGGCTTCAACAGCAGCGGGAGCTAAAGTTGAGGCTAACTTTGCCTCAAAATCCATTCCAACCAAAATACCAAGGCGGTTGTATATCATTAAAACCCAACCTCGACTTTTCCACTGTTACTCGCTTGAAGATTGCGAAAACGTGATAAGGCCAATAAAGGAAAAAACTGTTTATATCCATGATAACGAAGATAAAACACTTTTGGAAATCCCACGGCATTATAAGGGTCCTCTTCCCAGTGACCATTTTCTTTCTGGACGCTCATCAGCCAGGCCATTCCTTTTTGCACCGCTGGGTGTTTGACTTGTCCCGCCGCCATTAATCCGAGTAATGCCCAAGCAGTCTGAGAAGGCATGCCTTGATTATAAACGCCTTTTGGCGCATCCTCATAGGAGGCTTCATCTTCACCCCATCCTCCCTCCGGTCTCTGTACATAAAGTAACCATTTAACCGCACGTTTTACCATTGGATCTTCATGAGAAACTCCAGCTGCATTTAAGGCGCATAAAACCGACCATGTTCCATAAATATAATTCGTTCCCCAACGCCCGAACCAGCAACCTGCATCTTCCTGTTCAGAACGTAAATATTGAATTGCCTTATCGATTACCGCTTTATCTTCGGGATAATTAAGCTGTGCCAGGAAAGAAACACAACGCGCCGTTACATCAGCCGTAGGAGGATCCAGCAAAGCGCCATGATCAGCAAAAGGGATATGATTCAGGATCATTTTATTATTGTCGATATCAAAGGCCCCCCAACCACCATTCGAGCTTTGCATGCCAATTATCCACTGACGGGCACGTTCAATTGATTCGGCATGTTCCGGATTACAATCACGATGTAGCAACATACCGACAACAGCCGTATCATCAACATCTGGATAATAATCATTTCTATATTGAAATGCCCATCCTCCAGGAGCTGTTTCGGGAGAGTTAATAATCCAGTCTCCCTTTACATCCAAAATCTGGCGATCTTTCAGCCATTTCAAACTTTTCGCCAATTTTTGTGAGGTTACCTCTCGATCCACTGCTCGATTATGACTTATGGTTTCAATTACGGCATGGCCAGTCAAGGCAGTATCCCAAATAGGTGAAACACAAGGTTGACAATAGGCTTCTGTATCCGTTTCAATCAATAATTTTTTCACAGAACGCCAGGCAATCGCAGCGCGTGGATCATCATCGGCAATTCCCAACGCATGATATGCCATCACAGAATTTGCCATGGCTGGATAAATTGCTCCCAGCCCGTCTTCTCCATTCAATCGTGCATCAACGAATTCCAATGCTTTCTGAATGGATTTTTTCCGTAAAACAGATGGAATATATTTTTCAGCAGGTCTTACAACTTTATCCAGTCCTTTAAAGACATGTCCCCAATAAGACCGGAACGGACCTTTAATCCAGTTGCTGACCTGATCAGGCGGAGTTACAAATAATTCCTGAATATGAATATTACGAGGGTTAATCGCCTTGGGTTTCAAAGCGGCCAGAATCAATAAAGGAACAACAACTGTTCTGGACCAATATGACATATTCCAAATGGAAAACAATGCTTTCTTGGGCATCAGCATCAATTCAATCGGCATTGCAGGAGTGGCATGCCATGGAACCTCACCAAACAACGCCATTTGAATACGTGTGAAAACATTGGTTCTTTCCGCACCGCCATGCGCAAGAATGGCCTCTCTGGCACGTTTCATATGGAGTGCATCAATATCATCCCCAATAGCCTTTAAAGCAAAATAAGCCTTTACGGAAGCCGAAAGATCAAATTTTCCTTGATAATAAAGAGGCCATCCACCATGATCCCCTTGGATACGGCGCAAGTAAACGCCAATTTTATTTTCCAAATCCCGGTCTATACGATTCAGAAAATGTTCCAACAATACATATTCAGCAGGGATAGTTGCATCCGCCTCCAATTCAAATACCCAATGTCCATCTTCATTCTGATGTTCAGTTAATACATGCTGTGCTCGAGAAATTGCAGTGTCCAAATCGTCATTATCTATTCTCTTTCCCAAATCACCAGTATGATCTAGCATAATTGAATATTTCCTTATTTTATTATAAATAAACCATTACTATTTGAATTTTGATAAAAAATCTAACCTTAATTATCCCGAGTTTATAAGCTATAAAATCGCCTGAGCCGCCTTATATCCCGAACGGATAGCCCCCTCAATTGTTGAGGGAAGACCCGTAGCGGTCCAGTCTCCTGCCAAAAACAGGTTTGGACATATCGTATAACAGGAAGGACGACGTTTATTTTGTTCTATCGTTGCAGCAAAACTGGCCCTTTTTTCCCACAACAGACGATAGGTCGGTACGTCTTCAGGCAAAGGAGAAAAAAGGAAAGGTTCAAGAGTTTTCCTGATTTCCTGCCAAATTAATTTTGATAAATTTTCAGGATCGGACCCCGTAAAACGATTGGCTGCACTTACAGTTACCGAAATCACCCCGTCTTTAACAAAAATCCATTCACTAATTCCACCAATAACACCGATGAACCTTGCCTTTTCAACACTCCCCTTCATTTGCAAGGCAAAATCAACTTTATAATGAAGATTCAATATACTTTCAAATTCATCTGGCAAGGGAATGTCAGGTAAAATTGAAGATAAAACCTGTCTTGCCGTATAAGGATTAACCGCAAGAATAACCTGATCTTCTGAACTAAGTTCTATTTTTTCATTATTCACGATAAAATAATCAACATATCCGTCTTGCCGATGCAATTCAGAAAGGCGAGATGTCGCATGAATTTTGCCACCTTGCAATTTTATCAGAGATAAAGCCGGTTTTACAAAGGTTTCTGACAATCCCTCCCTTGGAAAATAGGGAACACAAGCCTTTCCTCCCTTTAGCAAAGACTGACGCACAACAGAACCCAGCAAAATTGCGCTACCAACCTCACAAGAAGTATTCAAAACAGAAATGGCAAACGGTTTCAGAAGACGGCGGGAAAATTCACCATTTACCAAACAATCGGCAACAGTTTGACTATGATTTGCCTTAATTAAATGCCACAAAGCCATCAATTCGGGAAATTTAAAACCTGGAACCCGACGGTTTTTACTAAATAGCCACCAAGGGAATCTTCCATTTGATAAACTAACATCCCAATGTTTGTTTTCATCAAGATCAAAAAAGGGAAATAGGGGAATTCCTGAACTGGTCAGACTATTCATGGAATCTATTTTGTTCAAATAATCAAAAACGGCATCATTTCCAGAAAGAATTAAATGATTACCGTTATCGATCAAACGATCCAATTTTGAATCATAAAAAGAACGGGCCCGCCCACCAAATGTTGGACTTCCTTCATAAAGCGCGATTTGCGCATCTGTCCTTGAAGATAAAAAGACAGCGGCAGACAAGCCAGCCAGCCCCCCACCAATAATATGAATATGTTTCTTTGCCATATTATTGAACGCTATACCATCAATCCAACCATACCAACAATAACTTTTTCCCCTGTCGATAAGGATGCTCTTTTAAAAGGTTTTTTCCACCCCAATTTTTTTTGTTTACCCAATAAAAAGCGATAAGTAGCTGCCATAATTTTTGCAGGCCGAATGGCATCAACTTTACATTGTTTCATATAGTTCGCAGCAGAATGAAAATGATCCAGGGCACGATATGACATAATATTGCAAACTTCTTGAATTGAGGGATTCTGCATACATCGTTCAGGAATCAGGGAAATATGAAAACGTTCCAACAATTCTTTCGGTAAATACAAGCGCCCTCGTTCGATATCTTCCTCTAGATCGCGCAAAATATTTGTTATCTGTAGTGCCCGGCCCAAATGATAAGCGACTTTTTCAGCCGCTTCTGATGAATCCCCAAAAATCCGGATTGCCAAACGACCCACTGCCGAAGCGACCCGATCACAATACAAATCGAGATTGGCTTCATCAGGAGCAATAACAGGATTTAATACATCCATTTCCATACCATCAATAATGGCAAGAAAATCTTCTTTCCTCAATCCAAACCGTTGAATTGAGCCCAGCAACACATTCTCAACGGAACCATCAGCCTTTCCATTATACAGAAGCTCAATTTTATCGCGCCATTTCTGCAATTGTTTCTGTTTAACCTCAGGTTCACCCATATCGTCCGCAATATCATCAACAATACGACAAAAACTGTACAAGGCGAACATACTGTAACGACGTTCAGGGGATAACATTTTCATGCCTGCGGCAAAAGATGTCTTTGCATGACGAACGATTGCCTCGACAAAGATCAAATCAAGCTCGCCACATCCCATTATCTGTGCAGTTTCAGCTAGCGGCTTTTGCATAATTTGATCGGACCTTTCCATAGTTAAAAATAAATTAAAACAGTTTTAAGCAAGAAAACAAAAATTAGCAAATTAAATAATAGGATAATCTATTACCCTATATCAATAATTTATCTTTTTCAGGACTATTATCTTAAAATATGTGGACAAGCATATAGAACAGCCTTGATCGCATCCTTATAATTCAGTTTCACTCTTGTTGCCAATGGATCCTCTTTTCTCAAATGCTCAGTCAAGGAACATGCAAGCGTAAGAATTACAGAAATCTCCATTCTTAACCGTCGATTGGACGTCAATCGTATTAATTGTTCAGCTTCCCTGTTTAAATCGTCAATATAGTCAAGAATATAATCAAATACATTCCTTAATCCGCTTATTGTTCCCTCGTCTTTAACCGCCTGTACATCAACATTTTCTGCACGCAGCATATCCAACGGGATATAACAGCGATCAAGGCGAATGAGGTCAGACCTACAATCCTGCAAATGATTAAGAATTTGTAAAGAGGTGCATAACGCATCTGCAGCTGGCTTTGTATCAGCATTTTCTTTATGAAGATCAAGTAGATAATGACCAACAGGATTGGCAGAATATCGACAATATTCGAGAAGCTCGGCAAAAGTTTCATACCTATTTTTTACTGCATCCTGACGAAATGCAATCAATAAATCCGTTGCGGTGTCAAAAGATACACCCGTTTCCAACAAACTGTTACGTAAATATCTTGCAGACTGGACATCAGCCCGATCGGGTGCCGGCACATCATCACATAAAACAGCCTGCATTCCATTCAATCGTTTAACTTTTTCTTCCGAACTTAACATTTCGGAATCAGCGATATCATCAATAACCCTTGCGAAATTATAATATGCCTGTACATGAGGTCTCAATTTACGGCTAATCAATAAAGATCCTACTGGAAAATTCTCATCTTTTACCCCCTTGCCAGAAGAAACATCTTCATTCCCCCAAATTGAAAAATCATATAGATCACAATGATTATTCACTGAACGCATAAATTAATCCTTCTGTTTTGCATTTTTGTGCCCATTCCGTACTGAAACCAGATCTCCTAAACCCATACCGGTTTCCTGTTCATGAGCTGTACCGGAATTGTCTGTATAAGCCCTGCCTTTCCAGACCATTCCCTTCCCCCGGTAATAATTAATTGCTGAACCAATTGTCGCAAACAAATAGAACAAAGCAATAAATGGTAAAACCAAAATCCATAAATAGGAAATTTGAAAACGAGATAACGTCGGAACAAATGACAAAATTGACATCATATAAGTGATAAATGCCAGTTGCTGCACACGTCCCTGGGAAAAAATAACCTGTATAAAAGGCGTGAACCAAATCAGCGTCATCAAGATAATGGTTACCATTAACCAAACCAATGAATAATTCAACTGAACATAAGCAGAACGTGTAATCATGTTCCAAATGGATTCAACAGATTCATAAGGCCTTAATGAAACAGCTTGAGAACTATGTCCCAAATAAATTCTTCCGCAATTTCTTTTAACCAAAGACGCCAAGGTTACATCATCAATCAATGCATCTTTCAGCGCTGCAATACCACCAATCCGATCCAAGGCCTCTTTTCGAATTAAAACTGTTCCGCCTGCCCCTGCCGCAACAGTGCTCGAAGCTTTATTCACCCTTGAAAAGGGATAAAGCATACAAAAGAAAAAAATAAAGGCAGGAATCAAGGCTTTTTCAAAAAAACTTTCACAACGAAGCTTTACCATTTCGGATACTAAATTCAAATTATCTCGTAAAGCCTTATTTACCAAAGAGGAAAGATGAGTCGGTTCATGAAAAATATCGGCATCAGTAAAAAAGAAAAAAGAATTTTTCATTGACCTCTGTTGGGTAACTTTTGTTATTCCTTGTGACAAGGCCCACAATTTACCACTCCATCCATCGGGACGAAAAGATGCATCAACAATTTGTAGTTTTTCACGTTGATCTTCCGACAAGGTCTCCCTCAGTTTCCTGACCAGTGTTCCGGTTCCATCAGTACTTCCATCATTAACCAATGTAACATCATACCGTCCAGCATAATCCTGATTTAACAAGGATAAAATGACGTTCTCGATTGTTTCCGCCTCATCACGCGCCGGGACAATAACATGCAATTCTGGCCAACAATCCTGCTTCTTTTGCTCTTCCCGAGATAGAGGATATAAAATCGGTCCCCTACTCCAAAAACGACCATGAAAAAAAATCAATCCTATCCAGATTGCAAAAGAAACACCTGCCAATACTAACATAATATTGCACCATTTATATTCATCTTAAATTTCAAGTCTTTAAATTATTTTATTGTTTAAGATATCCTTGCTTCCAAAACCATAACAGGGAATCTTTCAAGGCCTCTTTTGCAGGCCTGAATGTATAACCGAGTTCCCTTTCTGCCTTGGCAGGAGAGAAAAACATTTTTTTATAAGACATCATCAGCATTTCACGCGTAACCCGTGGCTCTATATTAAGTGTACGAGCCAACCACTCCGAAATAATAGCTACCGGCCACAAAACCTTCTGATTAAGTCTTATTAAGGGAGGTTTTACACCAGCAATTTCAGCGACAATTGAAAAGAGTTCCCGTAATAACATATTTTCACCACCTAAAATATATTTTTCACCAATACGTCCTTTTTCCAAAGCCAACCGATGCCCATTGGCAACATCATCAACATGCACAATATTTAAGCCTGTATCAACATAAGCGGGCATTTTTCCAGAGGCACAGTCCAAAATCATTTTTCCCGTAGGAGTGGGTTTTATATCGCCAGGACCAATGGGGGTAGAGGGATTAACAATCACCGCCGGCAATTTTTTGTTTTTTACAAGCTCCAATACAACCTGTTCAGCCTGATATTTGGACTGTTTATAAGCACCAATTATATGATGAACAGGTGTTGTTTCATCAGCAACACTGCCGTCCCCAACCAATCCAAGGGCTGCCACAGAAGAGCAGTAAACAATTTTTTCAATGCCGGCTTCCATTGCGGCCAGCATCAACTGACGTGTGCCTTCGACATTAATATGCATCATTCTGTTAGGATCCGGTACCCATAACCGGTAATCAGCTGCCACATGAAAAAGATATCGACACCCTTGCAACGTATCGGCAAAACTTTTGGGATTAGCCAGATCCCCCTCGACCAATTCAGCCTCCAATCCCTGCACATTTTGACGATTACTATTCGCCCGAACCAATAATTTAAGTTGATGTCCATGGGCAATTAAATTGCGGGCTACGGCAGAACCTACAAAGCCTGTTGCTCCTGTCACAAACGTTGGCGCGACCATCTTGACCTCATTCATCATGTTTATATTTTTTAAGTTTTGCAAATCAATAACTAAGATACGTAGGAACGTGTATTGTAATTAGCTCTATTTCTAACTAGTATGCAAATAATTTAATAATATAAAATAACTTTCTAATAAAATAACATACGGTTTGTTTTGAAAAAAATCTCAATTATTTTGTTCTTTCTCGGACTTACCCTTCTCATTGGCGGAGCTGTCTGGGTTGGTATGGACAGTATTGTTCAATCTTTTTCCTCGGTGGGAATAAAAGGATTACTCATTCTTTCTTCATGGCAGGTTATTGTCATTCTTTTACTAAGTTATGCCTGGCATGTCATCTGTCCTGATATAGGCATGCTGCGCTTGATATGGGCCCGTTTCTTACGGGAATCTGCGGCAACCTGTCTACCTTTTTCACAAGTTGGCGGAATTCTTTTAAGTATCCGCGCCGTATGTTTTAAAGGCTACCGTTATATTAAAAACCCTAAAGATCTTTCAATTGCCCATGCCGTCAGCTCGAATATCGTTGATATTACCACCGAGACACTTGGACAAATTGTTTTTATCATTGTTGGCATATGCTTCCTGATAATTGGACAATATCATGAGACCTTACAAAATATTACCGTTCCCGGCACCAAACTCAATCTTAAATGGTTTATCATCATTGGAATTTTTTTTCTGTTGATAGGCAGCATTTCCCTTATTTGGTCCCAACGACAAGGAAGTGCCTTAATTAAAAAACTTGTCAATTTTCTCAGCAAAAATATTGCCCAACAATGGGAGGATCAAGTTAATGCCAATGCAGATTCCTTTCAAAATTCAATCAATCAAATCTGGTCGAATCCAAAAAATGTTCTGTTAAGCTGTATTATCCATTTAATAGGCTGGTTGGCTGGTGCAGTTGGAACATGGCTTTGTTATAAATTCCTGGGAGCTTCAATCAACATTCAGGAGGCCGTCATTATCGAGGCTTTTGTATGTGTTGCCCTTTCCATCGGGTTTCTTGTTCCCGCTAGTGTTGGTATACAAGAAGGCGCATACGTTCTTTTAGGCAGTATATTTGGCATTGATCCCCATTTATCCTTCAGCCTCTCTCTCTTGCGCAGGGCCAGAGATATTTTAATTGGGGTGCCAACCCTTCTATTATGGCAAATTACTGAAATTCATTATTTGAATAAATATTCAAAAAATAAAAAAATTGTTGATCCCTCTTCTGAATAATTTCAAATAAACAAATTAACATTATGACCAATAAAATTACATCAATTCCAATTTTTAAAAATATCACCGTCATTGGCCCAGGATTAATCGGTTCTTCAATTCTTCGACGCATTCAAAAAGATACCACTATTTCAGAATATACGGTTGCTGTTGATAATCACCCTGAAGTTTGTCATCGCGTTAAGAAATTAAAAATCGCCAATAAAGTCAGTTCAGACCCTGTTGAGTCAGTTAAAAATGCAGATTGCGTCATCCTCGCAATACCTGTTGGTGCCATGCAAGAAGTTGCCAAACAAATTATTCCACATATGAAAAAAGGGGCCATTCTTACCGATACAGGATCCACCAAGGCTTCTGTCATCGCCGCCATTACTCCCTATCTTACTTCTGATATTTCCTTTGTTCCGGCACATCCCATGGCCGGAACAGAATTTTCCGGTCCTGATGCTGGTTTTGAATCTCTGTTTGAAAATCGTTGGTGCCTGATAACGCCCACCACCTCAACCGGAAAAGAAAGCGTTTATAAGATCGAGCGATTCTGGCAGGCCATGGGGGCGAATACGCGCATTCTTGATATAAGACATCATGATAAAATCTGCGCAATTGTAAGTCATTTGCCACATCTACTTGCCTTTACTATCTGCAATACAGCAGATAGTCTGGCCGATGAAACACGTTCCGAGGTATTGGATTACGCGGCGTCCGGATTTAGGGATTTTACACGGATTGCAGCATCTGACCCAATTATGTGGAAGGATATTTTTCTCAATAACCGTGAAGCCATTCTGGAAATGCTGGCTCGCTTTACCGAAGATGCCCAGGCAATGGCAAAAGCGATTCGCTGGCAAGATGAGGACTATATTGTAAAAACAATTAAAAAAGGACGGGAAATTCGTAAATCCCTTATCAATAATAAGCAAGCATAATCATTTTATTGGTCTTATTCATTAAGATATCTTATTTTAATTTATCGGCTTTTTCCTCAGCACCCTAAGATAAGATAATCATAAAATGAACGTACTGCCATCAAAACTCCCATCGATTCAAAAACTGATGAATACATTTGAATGGAAACACACAACGCTAGGAGAACAAAAAAATTGGCCGTCTACACTACATACAACGATTTCCCTGTTAATGAATTCTTCACTTCCCATGATTCTTTTTTGGGGAAAGAAGTATATCACATTTTATAATGAAGCCTACGTTCCCTTTATTGATTTTAAACATCCTGCCCTTTTGGGGCGTCCTCTACTGGAGGTTTGGCCAGAACAGAACAAGAATTTCAATAAAATTATCAAACTTGTTTATCAAGGAGAATCCTTCAGTTACACATTTCAACAGCAGCACGCCAAAAATTCATCCTCTCATCTCTTGCAAAAAATTACCATTACCTTTAATCCTGTTCATAATGAACATAATAAAATAAACGGTATCCTTGGAATCATTACAAATATAACCGATCACAAAAAACCAGAAACAGAATCAATCGAGCATTTAATCGGTGGCATAGCTCATGATTTCAACACTCTGCTTGGTGGAATAATTGGAAATCTGGAATTAATGGATTTGCGAATTCAACAAAAAAAACTGGAAAAATTACCCACTTATATCAATGCTGCCCAACAAGCGGCATCCCAAGCCTCAGTCATTACAAATCAGCTTCTTTCCTTCTCAAGAAGGCAAACTCTCATTCCGCACGTTACGAACCCCAATCACATCATTCAAATTCTGACTGATGTTTTTCAAAACATACTTCATAAGAATTCAGACAAAACCATTTTTCTTAATTTTTCTTTGAGTCAAGATATTTGGCCTGTTTTTTGCGATCCAGAACAATTTAAAACCGCACTGATCAATATTTTTACAAATGCTTGTGAAGCGATACAATCCCTGACAGGAAGAATAAATATATCCAGTAAAAATTTATCTATTGACCATACTCTTGCCAATCAGCTTTCCATTAAACCTGATGACTACGTAAAAATAAGTATAAAGGATAATGGTAAAGGCATCAAGCCTGAATATATTGACCGTGTTACAGATCCCTTTTTTACAACCAAACCTTTGGGAAAAAGAGCCGGACTCGGCCTTTCAATGGCTTATGGTTTTACCAGACAGTCACGCGGATATTTAAAGCTGCATTCCAGGTATATGGAAGGCACTATTATTGATTTATATCTTCCACGATATCGACGCCCTTTGGTTGTGGAAAATTTTTTCACAAATGATACCCGGCAATTATGCTATAAAACATTAATTATTTCACAAGATTACCATCTTCGTACACTTTTAGGCGAGGCATTTGAAGATCTTGGTTATACAGCGACCATGGTTAAAACTTATCCAGAGGCAACAACATTACTAAACAATAGCTCAAATTTCGATTTTATCACTATTGATACCAGGATATTACAGCAATTCAACAATCAAAATATAATTTCAACACTTCACAACAATTATCCAGATCTACTAATTCTTTTCATTACCGGTTATGAAAAGAACTTTGTAAATTTATCCGATTTTACAGACGAGAAAAATTTTATTATTCGACAACCGATAACGTATTCTCTTCTTGCCGATCAAATTGAAACAATAAAAAAAATACGGGAAAAGAAATTCCCGTATTAAAAAATTGAATTATTTTATTTTTATTAAAATACTAGTTGATTTCTGTAACACGAATCAAATTCGTGCTGCCTGTCTGACCAAAAGGAACACCGGCAACAACAACAATTTGGTCACCCTTTTTGACAATATTGTGTTCTTGCGTCGTTTTACGGGCTTCATCAACAATATGTTCAACAGTACAAGAAGGTATGCAAGCCTCATTTGTTGTACATGGATGAATACCCCACACCAATGCCAACCTACGAGCCACTTCAACACTTGGCGTTAGACTAAAAATCATACTGTTTGGACGTTCTCTCGACATGCGCAGGGCAGTTGTTCCCTTATGCGTATAGGCAACAACAGCGGGTGCAGACAAAGTCGCACAAATTTTCTGGGCAGCGGCAACAATGGCATCAGCAATATTACGTTGAGGCTGTTCACGCGTGGCTTCCATTAATTTTGTCCACTCTTTATCTTTTTCAACCCGTGTAATAATACGGTTCATAATGGAAACTGCTTCTTTCGGATACTGACCTGCCGCACTTTCAGCAGACAACATGACCGCATCAGCGCCCTCCAATACAGCAGTTGCAACATCAGAAGCTTCAGCACGGGTAGGTGTTGGTGATGAAATCATGCTTTCCAACATCTGAGTGGCCACAATCACTGGTTTACCAAGACTGCGCGCCTTGCGAATAATCTGAATTTGAACTAGGGGCACCTCTTCAGGAGGCATTTCAACACCAAGATCACCACGGGCAACCATTACACCATCTGTAACTTCAAGAATTGAATCAAGATTTTCAATTGCTTGTGGTTTTTCCATTTTGGTGATAATCCAGGCTCTACCATTGGAAATAGCCTTGGCTTCCTGAACATCCTCTGGACGCTGAACAAAGGAAAGCCCGATAAAATCAACACCCAGATCCAATGCAAAACGTAAATCTTTATGATCTTTTTCTGTCAATGCTGGAATGGGCAAAACCATATCAGGAACATTCACACCTTTATGATCAGATAAAACACCGCCGACGGTAACTTCGGTTTCCAAATAATCTGCACCAACATTCCGAACCGTTAAACGTAACTTACCGTCATCAAGCAATAATCTTGCCCCTGGCTTTGCACTTTGGATAATCTCTTTGTGAGGTAAACAGACACGATGTTCATCACCTAATGCCGGATCTAAATCTAAACGAAAAATTGCTCCATTTTTTAGAGTGACCTTACCATTTGCAAAATTCCCTACGCGCAATTTAGGTCCCTGAATATCGGCCAAAATACCAATAACCTTACCTGTTTCCTCTTCGATTTCACGGATAATACGATATCGTTCTGCATGATCCTCATGTGTACCATGGGAAAAATTCAAACGAAAAACATCAACCCCGGCCAAAAACAAAGCCTTGATCATTTCTTTTGTTGAGGAAGCAGGTCCCAAAGTTGATACAATTTTTGCCCGACGATCTCTTAAGATTAATGATTTATCTTTCATAATATTAGTTCCTTACATTTTTAATTGTGAATTCAAACGTATCAAATTTGAATTCTTTATTCCTATATATCATTATTCAATAAGAAAATTAATGAGGCTGGATAATTTCCTGTGGAAGCAAGCCCCAGATATTTGATCTTGGTATCCATCCTATATAGGTATTAATTTTAACTTTACACCAACTGGCGTTAGGTTGGCATTCTTTTATACTTCCAACAACTCCGGGTTTCAAAATCGCAACTGGATCAGCCGACTCTTGTGGAACAGTCCTTACAATAACACCCTGACCCGATAATTGGGAATTTTGTGTTTTGGATACATATTCTGAAATATAGCTGTCTGTGCTTTTTACTTCTGATTTCTCTTTTGTTTCATCTTGTAATTTATCTTTATCATCCATGACACTGAGCGGCATTCCAGTTGTAATGAAAAAACGCTCTCTGGATAAAATAGCCTGCTGGATCCATCCTTTTTGTCCATCCACGTCCTCAATAAGACGCCAGACATCAAATTCCCTAAGAATTTTTACTGGCATATGACGTCTGTGATAAATCATGATAATAGGATAACGGGTTCCAGGGCCTGCTCGCATGTTCACCACATCCGCACGTAAAGAAAGAAAATGAGGAATAGGCAAACCTGTAACAGAACCCTTTTCTGGTTCCTGAGATGGAATGCTGCTTGCAGCAGGGATTGCGGCCGCTGAAGCGGTTGCGACTCCCACTGCTGTTCCAGCTGCAGCTGTGCCCCCCCCCTCATTATTATTCACAGATTGAGTCTGAGAGTTTTCCTGTATATGAACCTTTTTTTTCTTGTGAGAAACTGGGTGGCTTTTTTTCCTGATACTTTTTTTATAAACAAGCTGTTTATGCTGATTTTTTTCCTGAGTAAAAGCGGTCGTGGAAAAACATAAAATATTTAAACAAAATATTGATATAAAAAATGAAATGTATAAAAAACAATTTAAGCTTTTTTTAATAAGATGATCTAAAAAACCGCATTGCATTTTATCTTGTCTTTCAAATATAAATCAAGGGATCAAATCGTTACTATAATATAAAATAATAATTATGTTATAATAAATTCAATGCCTTCTTTCAAAAAGGCAAGAGACATATTACCATAAATCTTATTCAAACAGGTTAAATAACAAGAATATGACTTTTTTATACATATCCCAAAAAAAATATAGAAAAAATCTGTTTTTATATATAAAATGGTTAATGGTTATAATTGTATTATGTACAATATACATTGCCTATCCGTATTTGACCCTATGGTCTATTTCTAAGGCGATACAGACCCACGATACTAAATATCTAACCAAAAGTTTGAACTGGCATTCTATTCAAGATCACTTAAAAAAATATCTCACTCAAGATTTTCACAGCCCTTCAAAAGAAGACCTGGATGAATTACCGGATTTTGGAACGTCTTTTGCGACTGAAGCGGTAAGTAATGCTATTGATCATCATATCAATCACAATAGTTTACATGTTTTACTTGATTATATATCCCCGCCTACATTATCATCATCCTCTTCTTTGAAAAATAAGAAGAATGCATTACAAATTTATATGTCGAGCCATATCTATTTTTCTTCGCCTTTTACAATGCACGCAAGAATCATAATTCCTGGTGAAAACATGCCACCCTTAAGCCTGACAATGAAATTACAAAGATGTCGTTGGAAAATTACAAACATATCTTTACCTGATCAGGTTATTGCCCAACTTTTCCAACAGAATAAATAGACTAGTTCTGATTATACAAGATCTTCTTCTAATATTGTCATTGAGATCGCATAAGAAATTTCACCTTCATCCTCATCACGATAAACTGTTCCAATTGACTCAAGTGTTTTTCCCTCTTGAATACATAATTCAACAGGCTGTCCCTGACGTTTAGGCAAAATAACCTTCAAATTGTTATTCCCTAATTTTTTCTGTAAATATGACTGTAATGACTTGCCTTCTTTTTCAGTAATATTCATAGACTTTACCTTATCTTGAAATCGAAAATTGAAAATGATTCCATATTAGTTAACCAACCCTTTACCAAATTACCAGTTCTTTATTTGAAATTATCATTTAATTTTCTCTGAAGAATCAACAACAACCAACAGGTCACCAGCAATTGGTGTAACCTGGCGATTTCTAGATAAAATAGCTTCAAACCGTTTATTCTGTTTTGCTGCCTGCTCATATAAAACATCTATGATACCATAATGATCTATAAAACGGTTCATATGGGCAGAAATACGAACGCATCCTTCAGATGCAGAATTGCCCAGTCTTGGTTCCAAATATACAGGATCTGTTGCATGCATTTCCAACCGAATCTGACCTTTTACATGATTAGGCAACCACCCTTTTTCAGCCCATTGCCAACCAAAATCCCATACTCGCATTCCTTTCGTTCCGTTACCACGAATCCCTAATTTATTCTTGGTACCCAACGCGCGATATCCCAACCTTTCCGTAGTATTCATGAATACACCTGTCGGTGTGACATAATATAATTTACGTCCTTTTTTTCCTGTAGATACATGTCCTCCCCCAAATGCCATCCATTGATCCGTGCCTTGAGGAAACGCCAGCACAAAACATAAAGCTTGAACCTTGGGATTGCGATCAACCACAACTAAAATCTGCGCCCGTTTCAAGAGAATACCTGATTTTTCAACTTCTTTTTTGGCCAGTCTAATCCATTCCATATTTTGTTTATTGCTATAAATTCGTGCACGGGGAACATTCTTGCTTAATAAACGCTGAAGCCTTCTGGCCTCTAAATAGGCCTTATCCGGCGCAAGGACTGGTAAAGGAGGTAAAGTGACAAAATGATTATTACCAAAGATCGAGAATTTATTTTCAAACTGAGTATAATCAATATGACATTGATTTCCTGTCAGACTTGAAAAACAGTCATATATAATTGGAGAAAAATCACGATCATCAATTGGACAATAATAATGTCGTCTTAAAGAGTTCAATTGATCAGTAACATTGAAAGAGGAGAGAGATGTTTTAGCAAAAGGCTGCATAATAAAGATTAAAGAGCACAATAATATGCAAACCCTTAATCGATAAAGCTTCATCCTCTCTCCTTATTATGTAAAATATTACAATTATTCATTAATTATATATAATATTTTACAAATAAAAACAGAATAATTTAGTTTACATATGGATTGCCTGGTTCTGTGTTGCCAAGGCCGCCTCTTTAACCGCTTCGGACAAGGTAGGATGCGCATGACAAGTCAAGGCAATATCTTCGGCAGAAGCACCAAAAGCCATTGCCAATACGACTTCTGCAATCATTTCACTGCAATTTGGACCAATCATATGAACACCCAAAATTCTGTTGGTATGCTTATCGGCCAGAATTTTTACAAAACCGTCTGTTTTACCCATTGCACGGGCACGACCATTAGCGCTGAATGGAAATTTGCCAACCGTATAGGCTACATTTTCTTTTTTCAATACTTCTTCTGTTTTACCAACCATGGCAACCTCAGGTTCTGTATAAACAACACCTGGAACAAGGTTGTAATCAACATGCGGCTTTTTACCTGCAATAAATTCTATGGCTGCCACACCATCCTCTTCTGCTTTATGCGCCAACATTGGACCAGCTATCACGTCTCCAATCGCGTAAATACCCGGAATATTGGTTTGGAATTGAGCGTCTGTTTTAATTCTTCCCCTTTCATCCAATTCCACACCAATTTTATCTAGTCCCAGACCTGCAGTTACAGGACGGCGACCAACTGCCATCAAGACCACATCTGCCTCAAGAGTTTCCTGATTCCCTCCTTGAGCGGCTTCAATTGCGATCTCAAGCTGTCCATTCATCTTGTCAATTTTACTAACTTTATGAGACAGTTTCAGTTCAAAACCTTGCTTGATCAAAAGACGGGCTAATGTAGATGAAATTTCCTGATCAAAACCAGGCACCAACCGATCAAAGTATTCAACCACAGTAACCCTGGCACCTAAACGTTTCCAAACACTTCCAAGTTCAACCCCGATCACACCACCACCAATAACGACCATATGACGAGGTATTTCAGAAAGAGCCAAGGCTCCTGTTGAACTTACAACCTGTTTTTCATCAATTTCAATTCCCGGCAATCCTGCCGTCTCACTGCCAGTTGCAATGATAATGGAACGCGCGCTAATCTCTTGCCCATTAACGGAAACTTTTCCTGCGGCAACAATGGTTGCCTCGCCCTCAATACGCGTTACCTTATTCTTTTTGAATAAGAACTCGATCCCATTAACATTCGCCTCAACGACTGACTGTTTGTGCTCCTGCATTTTTTTCAGATCAACTGAGACATTCTTAACAACAACCCCCAATTTTTCAAATTGATGCCGGGCAGCTTCATATTGCTCGGAAGCATATAATAAAGCTTTTGAAGGGATGCAGCCAACATTCAAGCATGTTCCACCCAATGTTTTGCGTTTTTCTACACATGCGACTTTCATGCCCAGTTGTGCGGCACGAATAGCGGCAACATATCCTCCTGGTCCCGCACCAATTACAAGAACATCATAATCATATTCACTTGCTGGCGCGGAAGCGTCAACTGGTTTTTGCTCAGGATTTGAGCCCGAAACAGATGACACTCTTGTATCATTTCTTGTGACTGTTTCTCCTTTTCCCAATGGTTCCAATGTCACCAATAATGCACCTACTGAAACCTCGCTGCCCGCTTCGACAACATGTTTGCCGACAATTCCCGCAGAAGGGGCCGGCACTTCAACATTTACTTTATCCGTTTCAAGCTCAACAATCGCCTCATCCGCAGCAACTTGATCGCCTGGCTGTTTCAACCATTTTGAAACAACAGCAGATGTTATACTTTCCCCCAAAACAGGTACGACAATATTTATGGTCATGTTTTTTACCTTTCCTATCCTTTATAATAAATTTCACACGACCCCTTAAACATCCAACAACAAGCGTTCTGGATTTTCAATACGTTCCTTGATATGCACCAAGAAACTGACCGCTTCCTTACCATCCACGATACGATGGTCATAAGAAAGAGCAAGATACATCATTGGACGGATAACAACCTGTCCATTGACTGCAACTGGACGCTCTTTGATCGCGTGCATCCCCAGAATTCCTGATTGCGGCATATTTAAAATTGGGGTGGACATCAGAGAGCCGTAAATTCCTCCATTTGTAATCGAGAAGGTACCCCCTGAAAGGTCAGCTAATTTCAACGTATTACTGCGTGCACGTTTTGCAAAATCAATGATCTGCCCCTCAATCTGAGCAAAACTCATTTGATCCGCATCTTTGAGCACGGGAACAACCAGCCCATTTGGGCCACCAACCGCAATTCCCATATTCACAAAATGACGATAGATAATATCTTCACCATCAATTTGTGCATTGATTGCAGGATATTCCTGAAGGGCAGATACAGTTGCCTTTACAAAAAAAGACATAAATCCCAAACGGCTACCTTCATGTTTCTTATTGAAGGCTTCCTTATACAGGGTCCGCATATTTATGACGGCAGACATGTCAACCTCATTAAAGGTCGTCAACATTGCCGCTGTTTCCTGTGCTTCTTTAAGGCGACGTGCAACCGTACGACGTAACCGGGTCATTTTGACACGCTCTTCACGAGGATCATCCTGACGGGGTACAACAGGACCAGATGCCTTGGCCGGATTTTCTTTTTGATCCAGAAATTGTACCACATCATCCCGTGTAATCCGGCCACCCCGTCCCGTACCAGCCACCTGATCAACCGTAATATTTTTTTCTTCCATCATTTTACGGGCAGCCGGCATTGAAGCTGGCTTATTACCAGCAGCCACTGAAACCAAGGGTTCTTCCTGTTTAGCATCCTGTACAGACACACTTTTGGATTGAGCCGATTCAATAACCGAAGCCCCATCCTCCAATACAGTCAATAAGGTCCCAACACTGACCTCCTGCCCTTCTTGTACCAGCTGTGCACCCATCACACCTGTTTTAGGCGAAGGAACCTCTACACTTACCTTATCTGTTTCAAGCTCTACAATCGCTTCATCCATATTCACAACCTCACCAGGTTTTTTTAACCACCTGGCAACTGTGGCCGTACTGATACTTTCGCCTAATTGCGGTACTTTAATTTCAATGGACATATTTGTTTTTCCTAATTAAATCTTATTATTTCTCAATATAGTTCTTATAAATTCAAGGCTTGTTTAACCAATTGTTCCTGACCTGCCTTATAAACAGACATCAACCCTGCTGCAGGACTTGCCTGAGCCGTACGCCCGGCATATTCAATTTTGATTGGACTCTTTTTAACTGTTTGCACAATCGCTTCAATCTTACCAGAAATAAACTGCCATGCCCCCATGTTCTGAGGTTCTTCCTGGCACCATACAAATTCCTGTGCCCCAGAATATGATTGTATCAATTTCTTAACAATATCGATTGGGAATGGATATAATTGTTCGACACGAACCAAAGCCACATCATTTTTCTTGGCTTCACGACGAGCTATCAACAAATCGTAATAAACCTTACCTGAACAGAATACAACTCGTTTGACTTTTTGACGATTTACAGAGGCATCTATTTCATCAATAACTTGTAAAAATTCTGTTTTATCCGCAAATTCTGCCAATGTTGATTGTGCAAGAGGATGTCTTAATAAAGATTTCGGGGACATGACAACCAACGGTTGACGATAATTCCGTTTCAACTGCCGACGCAAGGCATGAAAATAGTTTGCGGGAGTTGTAAAATTACAAACCTGCATATTTTCCTCTGCACATAGCTGCAAGTAACGTTCAAGTCGGGCAGATGAATGTTCAGCCCCTTGTCCTTCCTGGGCATGTGGCAATAAAAGCACCAACCCCGATTGCTGGAGCCATTTACTTTCAGCAGCCGAAACAAACTGGTCAATGATAATCTGTGCGCCATTGGCAAAATCACCGAATTGCGCCTCCCACAAGACCAAGGCATTTGCATTTTCACAAGAATAACCGTATTCAAATCCCAGAACCGCAAATTCAGACAGCAATGAATTATAGATGTCCAATTTCGCTTGATCAGTGGCAATATGATTTAAAGGAATATAAGGTTGCTGCGTCTTCTGATCAAACAGCATTGCATTACGATGACTGAATGTACCCCGTTGACAGTCTTCGCCGGAAAGACGAACCGGATGACCCTCCAATAAAAGGCTACCAAAGGCCAAGGCTTCACCAGTCGCCCAGTCAAACCCTTTTCCTGTTTCAAACATTTTGGCCTTAGCTTCAAGTTGACGAACCAATTTCGGATGGCAATTAAACCCTGTTTGGTATGAGCTAATCGCTTTACCAATCCGCTTTAAATCATCAATTGAAACTGCAGTGGAAAAATCTTTACGATTTTTTCCACGCCATTGCATTTTTTTCCAGTCACCTTTTAACCATTCTGGAGTTCCAGGATGATAATTATCAGCCTCTTCATAGGATTTTTGTAAATAATTCTGGAAATCAGACCAATATTTTTCCGTTTCTACAGCAGAAATCACTCCTTCATCTTGTAATTTCGCTGCATAAAGCTGATAAATATCCTTATGTTTATGAACAGCCTGATACATGATTGGCTGGGTAAATGTCGGTTCATCCGTTTCATTATGTCCAAATCGACGATAACAGACAATATCAACAACGATATCCGTTGCAAAACGTTCTCTATAATCAACGGCAAGCCGCATGATTGAAACAACAGCCTCAGGATCATCCCCGTTGACATGAATGACGGGAGCTTTAGCAACTTTAGCGACATCCGTACAATAATATCCCGAATGTCCATATTCTGTAGATGTGGTAAATCCAATCTGGTTATTTGTAACAACGTGAATTGTCCCGTTTGTTTTATATCCGGGAAGTCTGGACATGGCAAAAGTTTCATAAACCACACCCTGTCCGGCAAAGGCAGCATCACCATGCATTAAAACAGCCAGATGTTTCTGACCATTAGCATCTTGCATGGCACGAACCCTTCCCTCTACAACAGGATCAGCCGCCTCAAGATGGGACGGGTTAAATTCCAGGACAAGATCGACATCCTTTCCATTCATTTGAACCTGTTTTCGATATCCAAGATGGTATTTCACATCTCCAACACCAGGAATATCGTCAGATTTATAAGATTTACCTGCAAATTCACTAAATAAGGCAGGAAAGGACTTGCCAACGATATTGGTTAAAACATTTAAACGTCCACGATGTGCCATGCCCATCGCCACAGATTGAATATCATAATTTGCTACTGCATGTCGAATAAGGGTACGTAAGGCAGGAATAAGCGATTCCCCACCATCCAATCCAAACCGCTTTACACCAACGTAACGTTTTTGACAAAAAGTTTCAAACCCTACAGCCTCTGCAAGTTCCTGTAAGATTGTTTTCTTATCATCCGCATTCAGAACATGGTTTTTCTGACTTTCAACCTTTTCACGAAACCATTGCTGTTGTTCACTATTTTGCAGATATGTATATTCCCAGGCAATTGAACTGCAATAAATCCGCCTTAATACAGGAATGACTTCACCAAGAGTATGAATTTCACCTGGAAGGAAATTCTTAGCAACATCTCCCATAAAAACTGGGCGATCCAAATCCTCTTTTTTAAATCCATAAGTTTCAGGATTTAATTCCTTGCACTCTGTAGGCTTATGAATGGACAAGGGATCCAATACAGCATTAAAATGACCAAAGCTTCGATATGCATTTATAAGCTCTACGGCTCGCAGACTGTCATTCGCGGCCTGATAAAGTTGTTTGGCTGTTACTTTTCCCTCTTTCGTCAAGGCGGGCTTGTCATCGGGCTCCAATTCAATTTTTACAGGTTTGCGAGGGGCCCATGAAGGTCCCCTTACATCATCCATTACAACTGTCTTATCATCATTCATCGCAGAAAAAATCTGTGCAAATGACGGGTCAACACTATTAGCGTCCTGCCTCCACTTTGCATATAATTCCGCAAGATACGCAGCATTCGATCCACTGAATACACTGGCAATTTGATCAGCAATCGCCATAATATTTCCCCTTAATTATTTCTACTAAAAACTCACTATTCAGAGTTTAATTTACCTATTAATATAACAAGTGCACCTATAAGCCACTTCAATTTTTCTTTAACAAATGTCAGAGAACCTTTACTCTCGAATGCCTATTTTGTCCAATCTAGACTTTGCATTTCATACAAACGTGAAACAGTACGTTCAAAAAAAGCCGCCCTATTTTCCTCAGGATAAATATGCTCCCAATCCGTCTCCGCAGATGCATAAAGAATTGTATGCCGTTCGTACAATACATCAATCAAAGTGGTAAACCGTTCAATTACATTCATATTTTCAGGGTTAAATATCGGTATGTTATCAATAATCAATACTTCATATTTTTGAGCCAAAACCAAATAATCACCAGCTCCCAGTGCCGCATCACATAATTGTTCAAATTGAAACCGGGCCACCTTTCCTGCTGCGCAAGGTATAATAAATTGACGTCCCATAACGGTTAAGATTGTCTTTTCGCCCTCTTTGCCACCTGATTCCTGTAGGAATACTTTATCTAGAACAGCATGGTTTTCCGGATTACAGCCGATCAACCATTTGGTTTCAATTTCCTTGCGACCCAATCGATAGTCATGTACCGAACATAATTCAAGTTCAATCATATTTTGTGATAATAAAACAATAAACGGCTTGAAAGCATCAGCTCCCGGTCTGTTTTGAAATAAATCCCTGATGTGAACATTCGAAGTGGCAACAATAATAACTCCTAATTTAAAAAGATATTCAAACAGTCGTCCCAATATCATTGCATCAGCTATATCATTGACTTGAAATTCATCGAAACAAAGCAACCATGTCTTTTCGACAATTTCCTCAGCCAGTTTTGGAATGGGGTCTTCACCCTTTGGATACTGTATTTCCAACGCATGAAATTTCTTATGCACTTCCTGCATGAAAACATGAAAATGTGTTCTCATCTTTTTTTCAACAGGGGCCTGACTGTAAAATAAATCCATCAACATTGATTTACCTCTACCAACAGGCCCTACAAGATATATACCCTTGGGTTTTACAATGGGCTTTTTCCATAATTTTTTAAATGAATTCAAAAGCCCGCCAACGTTAGTCTGTTCTGGCACATAATCAGACAATTCAACACAAAGATGATCCAGTCGGTCTGCAATTTGTTCCTGTGCCTTGTCTGGTTTAAGCTCACCATTCTTTACTTTTTGTGCATACAACACATTTAAACGACTCATAAATAAAAAAAACCCTGATTAACAATTAGTATAAAGACCTTTTAAATTATTTCTAAGAAGAACATAGCTTCTTTTTTTTACCTAATAATTTTCTTTATTTTCAAACAATTTTGATAAAATTTATTTACATAAATAATAAAAGAGTTAAAATATTTGGCTGGTTTCTAAAGACTTCTTTAAAATTTATTAAACTTTATTATCTAAGGATTATATACTATGGGATATCGCATAGCCGTTATTGGAGCAACAGGGGCGGTAGGTAGAGAAATCTTGAAAATTCTGGCGGAACGTGATTTTCCAATTAAGGAAATTGTTGCCTTGGCTTCTCCACGTTCGGCAGGAAAAGAAATATCCTTTGGTGACAAAAGAATTCTAAAAGTCCAAAATCTTGAAACCTTTGATTTTAAAGGATGGGATATCGCTTTATCCTCTCCTGGCGCATCCATATCATCCGTCTATTCACCCAAAGCAGCCAAGGCAGGCTGTATCGTGATTGACAATACTTCCCATTTCCGTATGGAACCTGATGTTCCATTAGTGGTTCCAGAGGTTAATCCGGAAGATTTAAAGAAAATCAAGCGGAATATTGTTGCAAATCCAAACTGTTCAACCATTCAGATGGTTGTTGCCTTAAAACCTTTGCACGACCTGTTCAAAATTAAAAGAATTGTTGTTTCGACATATCAAGCCACAGGCGGGGCAGGCAAAAAAGGAATGGACGAATTATATATCCAAACCAAATCATCATTGGTTGGGGATTCCATTTCAATAAACAATTTTACCAAGCAAATTGCCTTTAACTGTATACCTCATATTGATAAATTCATGCCAGACGGATCGACAAAAGAAGAATGGAAAATGAATGTGGAAACCAAAAAAATTCTTGATCCAGATATCAATGTTTTTGCAACCTGTGTTCGGGTTCCTGTTTTTATTGGACATGGCGAGGCAATTACCATTGAATGTGAACGCCCCGTTGATCTTGCCAAGGCACAAAAAGCCTTACGCAACGCTGAAGGTGTCATTCTATTCGATAAACAGGAAGATGGCGGCTATATTACCCAGATTGAGGCGGCAGGAGAAGATGCCTCCTATGTTTCACGACTCCGTATCGATCCAACAGTTCCAAATGGCTTAGGACTATGGTGCGTTTCCGACAATTTACGTAAGGGCGCAGCATTGAATACAGTACAGATTGCCGAAAAATTAATAGAAATGAATCTAATTTCTAAACGGTAATTTTTAACCAACAGATCATAAAATTGATATGATTTGTTGGTATCGAAATTAAAAACATAAATAAATTAATGATTACCAATTTCACGTTTCTATAGCCATTAATCCAATTTATACAAATTAATTTGATATTTATTTTATTATCCTGAAAATTGTTATTATCATATTCTTATTGTTACTTTAGAAATAAAACAAAAAACTGTTTAGTCATCAAATAACAAAGACCCCGAATACTTCATACACAATCAATTGAATGTCCAAAAATTGACTGGATCAATCTTTTAGTGGGGTATAAAGTGCAATTAACTTAAATCGGTATCAGCCGTGTTATAAGGATTAATTAGGAAATCAAGAATGTCGGATATACGCAAAACTTTTTATGTAGGTTACAAAAGTGACGGATCATATCGAAACCGACCAATGTCGCCCCATTTACAAGTTTACAAACCCATTTTATCAATGGTCTTGTCAATCAGTAACCGCATTACAGGCGGTGCACTTTCCGCAGGAAGTGCATTAATGGTTGCTTGGCTGGTTTCAGCCGCAAAAGGACCAAAATCTTTTCAAAAAACTCAAAAATTTACAGGAAGTTTTCTAGGACAAATTATTTTATTTGGTTTTTCATCAGCATTCTTTCTCCATTTTATTGGCGGTATTCGTCATTTTATTTGGGATTTAAGTGGCAAACGTCTTGAAAAACCTGAAATTAATCAAGACAGTAAATCAGAGGTTATCGGTGTCGCTGCTTTAACTTTAGCTTTATGGACCATTATTCTTGGTAAAAAAATCAAAAAAAGAAAAAAATAGACAACCTTCGTATTGATTAAAAAATATCAAAATAATTTTCTATAAACAATTAGGAGAAACTCCAATGAATACCTCTGTAGAACGCCCCACCATTCTACGATCTTACCTTGGACGTATGCGTGGATTAGGGACAGGACACAATATTTTCGAACATTGGTGGACCGAACGCATAACCGCGGCAGGCAGTGCCCCTTTATCAATCTGGTTTATTATCCAAATGCTAAGATTGGGTGATGCAGATCATAAGGATGTTGTAAAATGGGCTGGAAAACCTACGAATACAATTTTATTACTCACACTTGTCTTGCTAACATTCCGTCATATGCAACTCGGCTTGGAAGTCATTACATCAGATTACGCACGTGAAAGAAAAAGATTGGCTCTTAATTACTGTATTAAAGGTGGGGCCTTATTTTTAGGTATTCTATCCGTAATTTCTATATTAAAATTATTTTTTACTGCATCCGCCAGTAAATAATTCAGCATTTAAAGGATATATATCGTAATGACTGATACTACTTTATCATTAAAAGATACGTATCGTATCGTGGATCATGCCTATGATGTCATTGTCATAGGGGCTGGCGGTTCTGGCTTGCGGGCAACATTGGGAATGGGTGCGGCCGGTTTTCATACAGCCTGTATCACAAAAGTATTTCCAACCCGCAGTCATACAACAGCAGCCCAGGGGGGAATTGCGGCTTCACTTGGAAATATGGGAGAGGATCACTGGCAATGGCACATGTACGATACCGTAAAGGGCTCTGACTGGCTTGGTGATCAGGACGCAATTGAATATTTATGCCGTGAAGCGGTTCCTGCCGTTTATGAACTGGAACATATGGGAGTTCCCTTTACCAGGAATAAAGATGGTAAAATCTATCAACGTCCATTTGGTGGACACATGCGCGACTTCGGAAAGGAACCCGTTCAACGCGCTTGTGCGGCGGCAGACAGAACTGGTCACGCTATATTGCATACACTTTATCAACAATGCTTGAAACACAATGTTGAATTCTTTGTTGAATATTTTGCTATTGATCTTATCATGGATGAAAATGGCACATGTCGCGGTGTTACGGCATGGTGTCTGGAGGATGGCAGTATACACCGTTTCCGTGCAAATCTGGTTGTTCTGGCGACAGGAGGATATGGACGCGCTTTTCAATCCTGTACTTCTGCCCATACTTGTACAGGTGATGGAAATGCCATGGTCATGCGTGCTGGCATCCCAACACAGGATATGGAATTCGTTCAATTCCATCCAACCGGTATTTTCCCAGCCGGCTGTTTGTTAACAGAAGGATGTCGCGGAGAAGGCGGCTATCTGACAAACAGTGAAGGTGAACGTTTCATGGAACGTTATGCGCCACATGCAAAGGACCTTGCTTCTCGTGACGTTGTCTCTCGTGCCATGATTGTGGAAATCAATGAAGGACGCGGATGTGGTCCCAATAAAGATCACATCATGTTACATCTTGAACATCTGGGGGCAGACCTTTTACACGAACGTTTACCTAGTATTGTTGAAACATCGCGCATTTTCTCCGGAATTGATGTAACCAAGGAACCCGTTCCTGTATTACCAACTGTCCATTATAATATGGGTGGTATCCCAACAAATCTTCAGGCCGAAGTTATTCGACCTACCAAAGACAATCCAGATGCAACCGTTCCGGGATTAATGGCAATCGGTGAATGTGCCTGTGTTTCCGTTCATGGTGCAAACCGCCTTGGTACGAATTCATTACTTGACTTGATTGTATTTGGTCGTGCAGCTGCCTTACGTGCAAAAGATATTCTTAAACCTGGCGCTCCTGTTGCTCCATTCCCTAAAAATGCCGGGGAAAATGCACTTGGCCGTTTAGATAAACTAAGATTTGCCAAAGGTGGAACCCGTGTGGCTCAAATGCGTGACACCCTGCAAAGAACCATGCAACGTCATGCAGCCGTTTTCCGGAACACTAAAAACATGGAAGCGGGCGTTGAAAAGATTAAGGATATCTGGTCTGGTCTGGGGGACATCTCTGTTTCCGATCAATCCCTGATTTGGAATACAGATTTAATGGAAGCCTTGGAATTCGAGAATCTATTGGCAAATGGTACCGTAACCATGGTAAGTGCAACCGCACGTCATGAAAGTCGTGGCGCACATGCCCATGATGATTATCCTGAACGTGACGATAAAAACTGGTTGAAACATACTGTTTCATATCTTAATGACAAGGGAGAGGTTTCACTTGATTATCGCCCAGTCCATATGAGAACTTTAACCGATGAAGTTCAGGTTTTCCCTCCTAAAAAACGGGTATATTAATCAGAGAAGGTGATGACTAATGGTTGAATTAAGACTACCCAAAAACAGTAAAATTGGAATTGGAAAAGTATTTTATGCCTCTTCACAGGCAAAAAATATTAAGAAATTTAGAATCTATCGTTGGAGCCCTGATGATAACAAAAATCCAGTTATCGACACTTACGAGGTGGATCTGGACAAAATCGGCCCAATGGTTTTAGACGCGTTAATTCATATTAAGAATGAAATTGATCCGACTTTATCATTCCGTCGTTCTTGCCGTGAAGGGGTTTGCGGATCTTGTGCCATGAACATTAACGGATTAAATACCTTAGCCTGTTCAAAACACATTAATGAATATGAGGGGGATATTGCAATTTATCCTCTCCCCCATATGCCCGTCATTAAGGATTTGATACCTGATCTTAATGGTCCATATGCACAATTAAGGGAAATTGATCCATGGCTTAAAGCTGATACCCCTCCCCCCCCCGATAAAGAACGGTTACAATCCATTGAGGAGCGTAAAAAACTGGATGGTTTATATGAATGTATCCTGTGTTTTTGCTGTTCAACCTCTTGCCCTTCATATTGGTGGAACGGGGACCAATATTTAGGCCCATCCGTTTTATTGGCTGCCATGCGTTGGGTTGCTGATAGCCGTGATGAGTATAAAGGCGAACGCCTTGATGAATTAGAGGATTCAATGCGTTTGTATGCATGCCGTACTATTATGAACTGTACACAGACATGTCCAAAAGGTCTTAATCCAGCTCATGCAATTGCTGAATTGAAAAGATTACAAATTGAACGTAAACTTTAAATAAGCTAAAAGATGAGTCATGAAAAAGAAATATATTTTTGACTCATCTTTTCCAAATCGTCGGGACTATCATATCGCATGGCTCAACAGCCTATTTGTTGATCATGCGATTTTTCGTTTATTATGGTCAAATTTTCAGACGGTTATTCCCGGTAAAGTGTATCGCAGCAACCATCCCACTCCAACCAGATTATTGAATTTAACAAAAAAATATCATCTTAAAACAATTATCAATTTACGGGGGAAAAGAAATTGTGGTTCTGATGCGCTATCCCGCCATATCAGTCATAAATTAAATTTAAAACATTACGACCTCCCTTTTGAAAGCCGTGGAGCACCACATACTGATCGAATTCTAAATCTTGCAAATATTTACAAAACTATTGAATTCCCTCTTTTAATCCACTGTAAATCTGGAGCTGATCGTGCAGGTTTAGTTTCCGCATTAATTCTTCTATTTGAAAACTACGATATTCATTCTGCAATGCGACAGCTTTCATGGAAATACGGTCATTTTAAATATTCCAGAACAGGAATTCTTGATGCTTTTTTTACCCAATATCTTCAGCAAACGCATGGAAAAGTGAAATTTTTATATTGGCTTCAATCCCAATATAATGAAAAGCAATTAAAAGACTCTTTCAAATCGAAAAAAATCTCCTCTTTTATTACAGATAACGTTTTACATAGAGAATGAAATATTTTTTAAATCATTCTGCCATAACCTTAATAAGATGTAGCAACTTTTTCCTGATTTCCTTATCTTTAATATGATAATACGCCTTTAACAAATCAACCGTTTCCTTATTATTCATAACATTCAAATCTGTAATTTTAATTTCCTCCTTAATGGCATTTTCCTTATCCTTGGTAATTAATATTTTTTTAACATCTAATGCCGTTGAAAATGATGGAGGAACCTGACTTTTATTTTCTTCGTTTCCGGTCAAAAACTCATCAAAGAAAAAATTAATCGGAACTTGCAAAAACTGTGCTATATAATAAAGTCTCGAAGCACCAACACGATTAAATCCTTTTTCATATTTTTGAATCTGTTGAAATGATAAACCTAAAGCTATAGCAAGTTTTTCTTGGGAAAAGCCCAATAACTTTCTTCTTAATCGGATACGGCTTCCTACTCGTTTATCTATAGGATTGGGAGGAATTTTTTTTTCTTTTGAAATACAGTTTGATAGCAATTCATTTGCTTTCATCAAATAATAAACTTTCACAATAAAATACTTGTAAAATCATATCCACAATAAATATTTATATTAAATAACTCTTTCAAAACATTATATATTACTAGACAAATATGATTGTTTACATTATTCTAAACTAATAAATATATATATATTTACATTCAGCCATAAAATATAATTTTAATTCAACACCATTATCTCTAATTGCATAATTTTTACCTAATTTATAAATATTAATAAATAATTAAATTGTTTACCTAAAATTAGCAAATAAATTTTAAATTTTGGTATATCAATCCTTTTTTAAGTATTATTCAGCTTACAAATCTATCTATTCAATCCAGTAGTTCTAGTAAAATTTTAATAATAAATTATATTTGATTTAATAATTTTGATTGATTAAAAAAGAAATTAATTAAACTAAAACAATATTGTTTATATGTTGCGTAATGTTTATAATTAATGAAATCTGTATAATTGCCGAGAACTATTTATGAGGTTTTTTGATAATCCACCCACAAAGTTTCATTTTTTATCCATGGATAAACCCGAGGCAATTCAATATAAAAATGACCTGGTAAAACAATATGGAAACGCAAGTATCGACCAAGCCGAAGTCATTATCTGTATTGGTGGTGATGGTTTTGTTCTAGAAACACTTCATACTTATATTAATTATCAGATTCCCATTTATTGTATCAATTTCGGTTCTGTTGGTTTCCTTACAAATCCCAAGATCAAGAAGGATCTTCCATCACTACTTCAAAAAACCCAACCAACTTGTCTTCATCCTTTGGCCATGTCAGCTAAAACAGTTGATGGTAAAACACACACAGCCCTAGCTTTTAATGATATATTTTTATACCGGCAAACCAGACAGGCAGCCAAAATAAAGGTGATAATTAATCATAAGATCAGGTTATCCGAACTGATTTGCGACGGTATCATTCTTTCAACACCCGCAGGATCGACAGCCTATAATTTATCAGCACATGGTCCAATCGTTCCCTTAAATTCTGATTTGTTACCCTTAACTCCTATTTGTCCTTTTCGGCCACGCCGATGGAGAGGCGCATTACTTCCTTCAACAACTCTTTTTCAATTCTTGACCCTGGAAGAAAATAAACGCCCTATAGCAGCTGTAGCCGATTTCACAGAGATACGTGACGTTGTCGAGATTACTGTCAAAGAAAACAAATCTATAAAATCTTGTTTACTATTCAATCCAAATCAAAGCTTGTCAGAACGGATTATTTCAGAACAATTTTCCGAATAAAGATTGGTGAAACATAATATCTATTTTCATTCACTATCCATTGTTGATTTACGGAAGATATAACCTTGTCCCCATATTGTTGAAATAAAATCTTCCGCACCAGCATCTTGTAATTTTTTTCTTAATTTACATACAAAGACATCAATAATTTTAATATCGGGTTCTACATTGCATTTGTATAAATGGTTTAAAAGTGCCGCCTTTGTAATTAAAGTGCCCCGTTGTAAAATAAGCAATTCCAAAATAAGATATTCCTTGCCTGTCAAATGAACCAATGCTTTATTAACGAATACTTCATGTGTTTCCAAATTGATACTTAATGCATCAATATGAATAATTTTTTTGGAAAATACTTTTTGGACACGTCTCAAAACCGCCTTGCATCTTGCAATCAGCTCATCCTCATAAAATGGAATTAACACATAATCATCCACACCTGCCTGAAAAGCTTTTATCTTATTTTCCAGATTATTTTGTCTGGAAACAACAATAATAGAAATCTTTTCATTTAATGCGCGCAATTCTCTAATGGTCGAAAAAAACAATTTATCCAAATTATTTCCTTCAACTATAATAAGATCATATTCATACAGATGAGCCGTTGATAATACCTCAATATCAAACGATACCCTATCGATAGAAAAATCTGTTACTTTAAGTTTTTGGTAGAATTCATGCTCTAAAAAAAAGATTTCTCCCATAAGAAGAACGTGCATACTTCTACTCCAGGTTATAAAATGAATTTAAAATACTACTATAAAGTGCATAAGTTTATAAAAAAAATCAACAAAAACTTAATAATGATAATGATAAATTTGGAAAAACAATTTTTTTTCAACAACTTCGTAAATAATGTTGAAGTATTTATTATAAAAACCCCAACATTATAAATAAAATCTATTCAGATTTTTTTCTAAATTTCTTTTTAATAAACTGCCATATAAAACTTCGTAAATATCCACCCAACGGCCCTGTAAGTGCAGTAATTAAAGTTGTCAGGGCAATTGAATCACGCAATTGCTTTAAATTATGGTTCCGAATCACCTTGGCTTCTATCTCTTCTTCACCAATTTTTGCCTGCAAGGCCAGATAGAAAAAGATACCAGCACACAAAATATCAAAAATTAGGATAATTAATGATGATCCCAAAAAACCAATATGAAACAACCAGCAACACAGCGCCGCCAAAACAGCATGCAAGGAAATTAAAACAAATAATCCAAATACTGCCCCTATACAGCATAACAGGATTTGCTTGCTTACTCTAATTGACTTTTTTTTCAAAAGCAGGAGCTCTGCATTCACTGCTGCTTTGCCAAATTCAACAATCTTCATGTATATAGACCATTTCTACAACAAATATTACTAGCGCGTCATCCGACCCAGTACAAAACCTATAATCGTGGAGATCAAAACCGCTTTGATCGGTTTGGATTGAACTTTTTTAGAAAGCTGCTCTACTTGTTCTTCTGCAACATCCTTCATATCATCCTTAATCTTATCTGCTTTATCTGCCATTTCAGCCAGAGCAGGATTAAGCTGTTCTTTTGAAGCCATGACATTATTTTGAACCTGATTTTTATTTTGCTTTAAATTTGTTTTTTTTTTCTTGCAAAAAAACATTTTAATTCCTTCTACATATCCGATAAAACTTGTTTCCAAGTTTAATATATATTTAAATTAATAATAATAAAAAAAGACAAGAAATATTATTTATTTTACTTTGAATAATGTAATAAGACTTAATGACAAGATCTAAACATACAATTAGATTTATTACTAATAAATGATATAACTCATAAAATGCTTTTTTTATCTATAATTGCATATTAAAATTACTTGATTTTAATATGCAATTTAATTTTTTCTATTCAAATTTTCCAATTATGGACCAAATATTTCCTTTCTATTTTAACCTAAATTTTATTTACTGCAAAACGCATTGTAAAATAAAATTAATGTACATATACAATGAAAATATCTTGACTTGAAAATAATTTAGGCATAATCCGCACGGAGAGCATTTAATAATTCTTGATTTATTTCCTTACTTAAATATGTTTTAAATGCTATCCATATCATTATCCGTTTCTATCATAAATGGATTATATTATAAACAATATTAGAGTTAATTTTTTAAATCAAATTGATTGATTCATGTTTTGTGCTTTAAAGAAAATTTTGTCCATAAAAAAAACAAATTTATATTACTCTTTTTTATTTTTCTGGGAATTTACAAACTATCCATTAAAAATTAGTAAAAATGTTTCCTTTTTTCTGAGTGCAACAAGATGATCGCAGAATTTGATTTTTTTGGTGTCTATATCGCCCCTTTTGTTGTTTATGCTTTATTTGCATTCGCCTTAACTGTTATTATCCGTTCTTTCCTGTGGAAAACAGGTTTAATAAAATTATTTTGGCATCTTGCTTTATTTGAAGTAGCTTTATATTTCAGTATCCTATGTTTGCTTATCTTATATGTATAACTTCTGACTTTAAGAATTTGTTTTTCAATCATGGCACCCATTAGTAATATCATCCGCATCATCTTGACCCTAATCATTGTAGCCATGGCTATAATTCTAGGGGTAGCCTTGTGGGACACTTACATGATTGCCCCATGGACCCGTGATGGTCGTGTCAGAGTATACGTCGTTAAAATCGCCCCGGAAATTTCGGGCACCATTGTACAGGTTCCTGTCAGGGACAACCAGTTTGTTCGCAAGGGTGATCCCCTTTTCGTAATTGACCCTTTACGTTTTAAAATCGCCATTCAACAGGCAGAGGCAAATTTGGAAAATGCGGAGGCCAATCTTGCCTTACAACGTCGTAATGCAATGCGTCGCAAAGGATTGGAAGGCATTGTTTCAACAGAAGAAAAAGAAGATTTCAATACAAAGGTTAGAACCGCACAGGCAAGTGTAGATACAGCAAAAGCAGCCCTGACAGAAGCCAAGTTAAATTTGCAGCGTTCCATACTTTATTCACCTGTCAATGGCTATATTACAAATCTAAATTTACGGGTTGGTGATTACGTCAATACAGGCAATTCATATTTATCCGTTATTGATGCCGATTCTTTCTGGGTCTATGGCTATTTTGAAGAAACCAAAATGTGGGGCATTCATGTCGGCGATGTCGCCCGGATCAAGTTAATGGGATATAAACAGATACTGCCCGGACATGTTGTCAGTATTGCCCGTGGTATCAATGACTCTAATGCCAACGCTGATAATTTTGGTTTGCAAAATGTTAATCCCATTTTTACCTGGGTTCGTTTGGCTCAACGTATTCCCGTAAGAATTCATATTGATCATATTCCAGACACGATCCATCTTTCCGCCGGCATGACCGCAACAATCAGTGTCGGCCCACAAACAAGTGGCAGAAAAGGAAAACTGGCCACCTGGTTACAAGATCATCTATGAGTATTTCAAACATGTTCCGTCTAAAATCTATCTTGCAGAAAGCAATTACATTTTCCTTGATTGGATTGAATGCCTGCACGGTTGGCCCCAATTTTCATCGGGATCACATGAAAATTCCGGAACAATGGACTGAAAAAGTATGGAAAAGACCAGCCACAGCCCAAGAGATTGTCCAGGCAGCGAACAACATGCGTCGTTGGTGGGAACAGTTTCATGATCCATTGTTAAATCAACTTGTTGAAAAAGCCATCCAGAACAATTATGACCTTCAGATGGCGGGACAACGGATTTTGGCCGCTCAATCCTTGCGTGATCAGCAGGCGTCTAAATGGTATCCCCAACTGGATGGTTCTGGCGGATTTGGATATCAGACATCTTCCAATACCTTATCCAGCAATATCTCGATATCAAAAGGAAATCCAAATAATGCCGTTATACGTCGTTATGGCGCGACATTCAGCTGGCAACTGGATACATTCGGTTTGATCAGACGAATGGTTCAATCCCAAGAAGAGGCTGTAAAGGCCTCGATCGAGGATAGAAGAGCCGTTCTTTTAGCCATGCTTTCTCAACTGGCCAATAACTATGTAACCCTCCGCACCATGCAGCTACGGTTACGCATAGCGGATGAAAATGTTGCAATCGCCCAGTATATCTATAATCTGGCACAAAAACAGTATATTGAGGGTACAGGCACGACTCTAAGCACTGCCCAGGCAGAAGCCGAGCTTGAAACCCAGCGAGCAAGTCGAGAGCCCTTGAAAACCAGCATTACCCAGATTACCCATACAATTGATGTTTTGCTGGGACAAACGCCGGGAACCACAGAAACACTTCTTAAGATAGAACAGCCTTTACCAGACTTACCCCCATTTCCACCCTCCATTCCTTCCATTGCCCTGGCCAATCGTCCAGACATACGTATGGCCGAAAGGCAATACGCCATGGCAACGGCAAATATCGGTGTTGCGGTTGCAGAACTCTATCCACAATTCACCATTGACATGAGTGCGATGCCAACGACTTCTTTTACCAGTCAAATGGCCAATATTGCCAGTCTGGTATCCAGCAGCTTTATCAATCTTTCCATTCCAGGTCTGCATGGTGGCCGCCTTAGTGCCGCAGTTAAGCAAGCGCAGGCTCAGGCAGAAGAGGCACGGTTAAATTACCGTCAAACAATCCTGACATCCCTGAAAGAAATCGAGGATGTTATCGCGGCCTGGGGTGATGATTCCGAACATGTTGATCTGTTGCACAAATCCAAAGTAAGCAGCCAGACCGCCCTTATCCGTGCCCAAAAACTCTATAAGGCAGGACTTACAGGATATCTGGATGTCCTGACCGCGCAACGTACAGCCACAAATGCCGCCAATGAAGAGGCTGTGGCCATTTTGGAACGTTTCCAGGATTCCATCAATTTGTTCACGGCCCTTGGAGCCGGCTGGCAGGGTGTGGATATAACAAAAACGGAACTTCCCATGACCATCGAACAACAAAATCTGTTAGCGAAACTGGTCAAACAATAAATCTTCCTTTTCTCTCCATTATCCAGCAATTGTCTGAATCTATAAAAGAAAAGTCAGATCAAACAATTTTCATTTTTATTATTCAACAATATGTTTAATATTCCAAAGATATTTTAACCATCTTTGATATAAATCCATGTTCAATTATGACAAGTGAAAATTTATTTGAAATCCCTGTACCTCTTATTATTGACGAGACCAACAAGAATGATTCCCTTAAAATCACTTTAAATAAAGGAAAAACAATTTATATTGTTGGAGCGAATGGTTCCGGCAAAACCCGTCTGGCACGATTTATTGAAAAATATATCATCAAAAACAACGATAAAAATAAAATATATCGTATCAACGCACACCGTGCGATATTTTTAAATTCTTCCCAAATTCAAATAACAGAAGAAAAAGCAAAACAAACTTTGCTAGATAATTTTAAAAAAAATCGACCTCAAATATTAACTCATGAACATACTAATCAACTAGAATTTTACAATGATAGTGATATTTTATTACAATACCTATTTTCAGAATTTGATAAAGTTGCCAAAGAATTTTATAATGATTACAACTCTAATCGTCCTCCTGAACAAAAACCGACAAGCAAACTAGCACAACTAAAATCCATATTTGAAAAGATCCTCCCTAATAAACAATTAGAATACACCCTAGATACAATTCGAATTAAGGACACCGATAAAGAAGATTATTACCCCATTATAGAAGCAAGTGAGGGAGAACGTTCTGTTTTTTATTTAATCGGTCAAATCCTTTTTCCGGATCCTGGTACCCTGATTATTTTTGATGAACCTGAACAACATTTACATCCTTCCATCTTAACACCACTATGGAATGAACTGAAAAAAATACGTCCAGATTGTGCTTTTATAACCATTTCACACGATTTAAATTTTATCGCCAATCAGGCAGGAAAAAAATATATTCTCAAAAAATACCAAAGAAATTTTCCTGAATCTGATAAATGGGATATAAAACCGCTTCCAGATAATATGCCGTTATCAGAGGAAATTGTTACTTTGATTTTGGGTAGTCGTCGTCCCATCCTATTTGTTGAGGGACAAGAAAACAGTTTAGATCAAGCTGTTTACCGCGCATGTTATCCAGAATGGACAATTATTCCAAGCAATTCATGTACAGAAGTTATTCATGCGGTTAATTCGCTTAACAACCATCCATCTTTAACTCGTATTAATTGTGCGGGTATCGTGGATGCTGATTATCGTGGTACAGATGAAATACAAAAACTGAATAATCAAAATATTTATGTGCTCAACGTCCTTGAAATTGAAAATCTTTTCTTATTATATGATGTTCTCGAGATTATTGCTGAACTAGAGCAATATAACGATAAAACGAAAAAAGACAATCTGATTCAAGAGATAACCTCTCAACTTCTCGATACTATCAATAAAAATAGAAATTCGTATATCGTGGAATATGGAAAATTACAATTAAGCAGATCATTTGCTAGACTTTCACCTTCTGATGATAAAATCAAGAAGCAGGAATCTTTAATTGAATTTTTTAACAAAAGCTTTGATGAATTAAAAAATTCTTTTCAAGAAGATCTACAAAAAACTGAATACAATATTAACAAAGCAATTGAGGAAAAAAATATAAAAGAGCTATTAAAATGGTATAATGGCAAAGGTGAAGGATTATCAATTATCAGCAAAATCTTGAAGAAACAAAAAAAGGAAGATTTTCTTAAATGGATAAAACGCTTACTAGAAAATAGTAATGAAAATTTGATTGATGTATTAAAAAAACATTTACCAGAAATAAAAAATAATGCCAGAAATAAAAAATAATGTCTGACAGATCATTCAAATATGATTCAGGTGGTGCGAACTGTGGGACTTGAACCCACACGTCCAAAACGGACACAAGATTTTAAGTCTTGAGCGTCTACCATTCCGCCAAGCTCGCCCATATTTTGTAAAAGGATTAATAGCATGAAGAACGAAAAGGTCAAAGAGTAAATTTAAAAAAAATTAATTATTTGAAAAAAGATTTCAAATCCATGTAAAATTCTCCAATACAAGTAAATATACAGCCTACAATGAAGAAAGAAAACCGCTCATTGTGTTTTTCAATCGATCCACTCCACTATATAATCCTCCAATTCCCCTGCATCATGTTCACTCACAACCTTTCCCCGCACGGAAATACCGACTTTATGCATGGCTTCAAAATTACCGGCAATCAAATAATGCCAAGAATAAAGTGTCTTGCCTTCCGCTATTAAACGATATGCACAGGTGGAGGGCAGCCAGTCAATCCTTGATAAATTCTTTCGGGTCAATTGGATACAGTCCGGAATCCTGATTTTACGATGACAGTAATCCGAACATTGCCCTGTTTTTATATCCAGCAACCAACAGGCAACATTTGTATAATAAATTTCATTCGTATCATCATCCCGCAATTTATGCAGGCAACACCGACCGCAACGGTCACATAAAGCCTCCCATTGCTCCTTGTTCATTTCTTGAAGTGACAAGTTTTCCCAATAACGATCCGTAACCATAACAACCAATATAATATTCTGATCAAAAAAATGATTTACAATATTTCAAAATTCAATTTTTCAATAAATCAACATTCATCTCAATTTATATAATTCAGGTTACGATTTAATTAAATTGAATAATTCAACAGGATTGATTATAAACCGTTTAATTAATTTACAGATCAAAACTTTCCTGACGGTTTTCCTGCCGCTTCAAAACACGCACGTCTTTCTGCCCATCATAAAAAGTTAAGATCAAATCAGATCCAGCCCTCAATCCTCTTGCTTCAGTTACAGCCTGACCTTTCTTATTCTGTACCAAGACATATCCCCGTGCCAATACAGCCTTGGGGGAAAGGGCTTCCAATCTTGCCGTGACACTTTCCAATTTCAGCTGCCTTTCTCTCAATAAATTACGTACATTCGATATGGAGAACAGGGGTAAATTATTTTCCAGCTGACGCATGTAATGCAGCCAAGAAATTGCATATTGTTTTTCATTAAAGGCCAGTTGTCTCTTGAAACGATCAATCAGTCCCAAAAGATATTGATCAACAGCCTGAATGGAAGAAAGCTGATGTCTCCTTTTCAGAACCAATGCTGGAAGCGCCAAATCCAGACGATAGGAACGGTCATCCAGGCGCATACGGTTTTGCGCCAATAGAGTGGGAACGTCCGGCAATCTGGTAATGGCCTTGTTCAAACGCAGTTGATAAGATTGAATAACCTGTATTAATGCTTTATTCAAACGCGTAACCAGCTGCATTATTCCAGCAGCAAGATCAACCTGCGAAGGAACAGCCATTTCCGCAGCTGCAGTTGGAGTCGGGGCCCGACGGTCAGATGCGAAATCAATCAAGGTTGTATCTGTTTCATGTCCAACTGCTGAGATCAGGGGAATTTTCGACTCTGCTGCGGCCCTTACAACAGCCTCATCATTAAAGGCCATCAAGTCTTCCAGTGATCCACCCCCTCGTGCAACAATCAAGATATCAGGACGTGGAATTTTACCATTAACAGAAAGGGTGTTAAATCCAATAATAGCCCTGACAATCTGTTCACTTGCCCCCTCTCCCTGAACCGCCACTGGCCAGACCAGGATATCCCTGGGAAAACGTCGTTGAATTGTTGTGCGAATATCGTGCAAAACCGCGCCTTTAGAGGATGTAATCACACCTATTACTTTTGGCAATAGAGGAAAAGGACGCTTTTTTTCCTGGTCAAATAAACCTTCAGCTTCCAATCTCTTTCTTAATTTTTCGATACGGGCCAATAAAGCCCCTTCGCCGGCATAATCAATCTGATCAACAATAAGCTGATATGATGAACGTTCCCCATAAGAAGAAATCTTGCCTGTTGCAATAACCTCAATACCGTTTTCGAGTTTTATAGTAAGTTTTGCCGCCTTGAACCGCCAGATAATTGCTGTCAGTTTTCCATTTTCATCTTTTAGGGAAAAATAAATATGTCCAGACGGATACTGTTTTAACTCGGTAATTTCCCCCCTCACTTTAATCCGAGAAAAATTTCCTTCCAAAACTCGCTTAATCGCTGTAGAAATATCCCCTACACTAAATTCTGGTATATTATCCGTCATTCGATCAGAAAGTTGCTCATCTATCGACATAAATATGATACAGCCTTATCCCAAAAAAAGAAACATCAGTAAAGGAAATCTCTATGCGCGTTTTACTCGTCGGTTCTGGGGGAAGAGAACACGCCCTTGCCATGGCTCTTGCTTGCTCACCCAATCTTACCGAGCTTTTTATCGCACCAGGAAACCCAGGTACTGCACAATATGGTAAAAATATAAACATTAAGGTAGATAATATTACCGATTTAGTAAAATTTGCACAAGACAATCATATTGATCTTGTTATTCCCGGACCAGAATTACCTTTGGTTAAAGGATTAACCGATGCTTGCGAGCACGCCGGGATCCTCTGTGCAGGTCCCAGCCAAGCGGCTGCACAGCTGGAGGGAAGCAAGAGTTTCACAAAAATGATCAGCGATGCCGCCCGGATCCCAACTGCAGCATGGAAAGAGTTTTCAGATAGTGAACAAGCGGTTGCTTATTTGAAAACCCAATCTTTTCCAATTGTCATCAAGGCAGATGGTTTGGCGGCAGGAAAAGGCGTTATTATCGCCTATACCTTTAAGGAAGCTGAAGAAGCGATCGAAACAATCCTGCAAGATAACCGTTTTGGCGAAGCAGGCAATAAAATCGTTATCGAGGAATTTCTGACAGGAGAGGAAATTTCCCTATTTGCCTTTTGCGATGGAGAACATGCGGTTTTAATCGGAGCGGCTCAGGATCACAAACGCATTGGCGATAATGATACAGGACCCAATACTGGCGGAATGGGTGCAATATCCCCACCACCCTTTTTTGATCACGCAGCCCAAGAGAAAGCGTTGGATATAACAGTCAGACCCATGCTGCGCGAAATGGTAAAACGTGGAATTCCTTTCCGTGGCATCATTTTTGCCGGATTGATGATTACAAATGATGGGCCCTATCTAATTGAATATAATGTTCGTTTTGGAGACCCGGAAGCAGAAGTTCTGCTTCCTCGACTGGAAACAGATTTGTTAGATATTCTCTATAATCTCAGTCAGGGAAAATTAAAAAAATCAGAAATCAAATTCTCTGATCAAGCAGGGATTTGTATTGTTATGGCGGCAAAAGGATATCCGGGAACACCAGTTGTAGGCGGAATTATCAAAAATATTGACCAAGCTGAATCCATACCCCATGTAAAAGTCTTTCATGCTGGAACCAATTATAACGCTCAACAAGAACTTTGTGCAGCAGGAGGTCGTGTCTTATGCATTGCCGCTTTTGATAAAACACTCAAACAAGCACAGACAACCGCATATAATGCCGTTAACAAAATTAACTGGAAAGATGGTATCTGGCGCACGGATATCGGTAATAAAGCTTTAAAACAGTAGAATAATACAAAAACGATATTTCAAAACAGGTTAAATTGAATGTATCTTAAAATACGTTCAATTTTTACAATTCAGCAAATATGCATTTTATTTTCTAAAAATTATAGTAAAAAATATTGCTATTTAATTTAACTCTATCTTCATACTCTAAATAATGATTAAGATCAAAAATCAACATTTTCAATAAAAGACTTCATTAGATCTGGCGCTTCCATTTTTTTAATTTTTGAAACCTTTGATCCTGCCCAAAATGCGGCATATTGAGGCTGTCTAGTATATTCGTAAATTTTCTTGGCAAAATAATAAGTATAAGGATAAGGTGGTGTTAAAGGCCGATCTGGTGAATCAATTTTTAAATGCCAATCATTGACCAACCCCCTGGCAGGTCGACCAGAAATGGTCGCGGTAATTTGCGTAACTTTTGAATTAAATAATGATTGTCTATAGGTTTCACTCGCTTTTGACGAACTGCATTGGACGAATGCTGTTCCTAACTGAACACCATTTGCCCCCACACTAAGACAATCATGAATATCTCGCGCATCCATAATACCACCGGCAGCCACAACTGGTATTGATAAATTATTTTTAATCAGAAAAACCAGTTCTAGTGTTGGTATCGCCGAATCAATATTTGGATTAAAAACACCCCGATGACCACCCGCTTCTATACCCTGCGCTATTATTATATCTATACCAGACCTTGCTATGTATGAAGCCTCTATCAAATTTGTCGCAGAAGCCATCGTAACAATATTGGCTTGTTTCAATCTGTAAATTTGACTTTTGCTTGGGATTCCAAAATGAAAACTAACAGCGGGAACTTTTTCTTGAATTACTAAATCCAGAAAATTGTCATTCTCTAAAAAACTGGAATAAAGACAGGAAAAAGCCTGACTAAAATTATTCATCAGATCTATCCTGCCAAATTTTGAACAGCAATATTGAACCCACTGATTTTCAAGTGTAGCGTCTGATTTCTCTGGTTGATGACAGAAAAAATTGACCTGAAAAGGTAAGGAGGTCAGCTGTTTCAGCTGTTCAATTTGCTTTTTCGCCTCTTCATGATTGCAGGATCCCAGTCCCAATGATCCCAATCCACCAGAATTTGAAACCTCAGCTGCCAGTTTTGGTGTTGATACACCCGCCATTGGTGCAAGAAAAATAGGATATTGAATATTCAAAAATTTTCGTAACATTTTTTATACACTTAAATACTAATAATATACTTCTTAATAAAACCAATTAAATTATAACTTTATTAGTTATTTTAATTTGTATTATATTTCGTTTCAATGTGTTATTTATTATAAAATAATAATTATATTAATAATGCATTAATTTTATTTAAAAATATTAATATATTAATAGAAGAAAAAATTATGAATAATGATTATAATAAGATTAAGATATCTATAATAGGATTGGGATCAAGAGGCCTCAACGTACTTGAAAGAATTATATCCCATTGTATTTGGGATGAGAAACTAAAAGATAGGCAGATTATTTTACAACTATTTAACGAAAATAAAGATTATGGTGCCGGTTGTCATGATATCAATCAATCAGAAAATTTATTAGTTAACACTATTTGCAGTCAGATCACTGTTTTCCCTGATGATACGGTTAAAAACTACAAATATGCAATCCGGGGACCAACCTTTTATGAATGGTTAAAAATCAAATATAAATCACAAGATAAAACAATCAACCCTTTAAACTATTATTCACGAAAGGATCTTGGCGAATACCTATGCTGGGTCTTTAATTATTTATGTTCTATCAAGGTACAAAACCTTCAGATCATCAAAATACAGGAAAAAGTTATAAACATTTTCGGAAGTGATAAAAAAAAATGGAGTATCGTTACGAAAAATAATACTTACTCATCTGATATTATTTGTATAACCACCGGTCACGATACCCAAAATTGCGAATTTCCAAATAAGAAAAAAATATATGCTTATCCTTTGGAAAAATTAGACCATATCATTACGAATAAAGAAACCGTTGCAATACAGGGACTTGGCTTGACCACATTTGACGTTATTTCCAAATTGACTGAAGACAGAGGGGGGAAATTCATTAAGGAAAAAGATCACCTAATCTATCAACCCTCTGGAAAGGAACCTAAAATTATAGCCTTTTCCAGATCAGGATTGCCCTTGAATGCACGGGGGAGAACGCAAAAAGAATTAAGAGAACAATACAAGCCCCAAATTTTTACCAAAGAAAAAATAATTGAGTTAAAAAACAATAAAAAAATTGATTTTGAAAAGGATTATCTCCCGTTATTGATTGAAGAAATGGAATGTGTTTACAGCTTTACCTATCTCAAGAATCAGGACATAATCAAGGCTTATAATTTCCTTAATGACTATCTAAGAAACAAATCACAAAGAAACGCGATTGTAAAAGCCTATATTCCCGATGAAAAAGAAAGATTCTCATGGGAAAAAATTAGCGATCCGCTTGCCCATACTTCCTTCAAAAGTCAAGAAGAATTTCATGACTGGCTTTTAAACTATTTACAGGAAGATATACATAACGCTTTACAGGGCAATATAGACAATCCCACCAAGGCAAGCACTGATATTTTAAGGGATGTACGTGATTGGATTAGATTAACCGTTGACCATTGTGGCCTGTCGGAAAAAAGTGCTATCTGGTTCAATGAAGTATTTAAACCTATCATGATCCGAATTTGTGTTGGTCCACCCCTTGAGAGGATTCAGCAAATGATCGCTTTAATCAAGGCCAACATATTGCGCATAGATTTGGGACCGAATGTTAAAGTAGAAGAAAAAGAGGAAAGCTTTTACCTAACAACACAATTTAACGAAGTCATTCGTGCTGATTATTATATTGTTGCCATGGTCAATGCACCCATTGCAAAGGAAAGCAAAGACATTCTTTTTCAAAATATCCTGAAAAACAATATAGGCTGTCAGTTCCATATTGGCAATTATGCTCTAGGAGAATTTAATGTCAATGCAAACTTCAATTTGATCAATCAAAACAATCAGATAATCAAGTCTATTTATGCTCTAGGTGTTCCCACTGAAGGCAGTAAATTTTATACTTATATTTTACCAAGACCTTTTGTTAATTCGACAGCTTTATTTGATGCAGAAGTCTGTACCAATAATTTGTTATCGCAAATTGCCGAATAATATTTTAACAAATAATCAATAGTTTTTTTAAAAACTAGTTTAATACAAAAATTCTAAATTATTTGAACAGTAATTTAGAATTTAACATTCGATACTGGATAAATTTATCATTAATATCCGGTTATAATTCGATCAACCAACTGTTTAACTGTTGGAATAAACCCATTATCATAAAATGGGTCAGATCCAAATCGCCACCCTGTGGTTCCACTAAACATCAAATTATGATCAACCACCTCTTTTGCGTCAGGACCATTCGCATGAGCTATTGCCTGTAATGTTTTCTGGATACAAAAAGAGCGGGGATCGGGTCGATTTCCTGTCGTATAACTGGGACCAACCTGTGACCAATTTGAAAACTGGCACATTGACAGGCATCCCATGCAGTTATTCTGATCCTGTTGTATCTCTCCTGCTTTTTCAGGAGTTACAAAAATAAATGTATGATCTGGAGTCTGGAGAGGCTGAGTAAACCCCTCGCTTTCCCATTTCTTAATATTTTCAAAACTCGTCTGGGTAACATAAATCAAACGTTTTCTAACCCCATATTCATATGGAACATTCATCATTTCTGTAGCTTCCCTTGAAAAAGGAACTTGCCTTTGAGACCGTTCCCTCAATTCATTAAGAAAACTATTTTGAACTGCCGATGAATAAAAACCTGTAGGAGAGAAATGATTAAGATATACATCACCCTTTTTCAATGTCCGCAAACGATCTTTCCAAGCTTGAGGGATTTGGCTTTCCCTCGTTAACAAAGGTCTTGTACCGAACTGAAATGCAATCATACCCAAATCTGGATTATCAATCCAATCTTCCCATTCAGAAAGCCACCAGACATTACCTGCCATAATGATTGGAACATGATCCAGTCCATATTGGCGCATGACTCTTCTCAACTCTACAACGCGTGGAAAAGGATCCTGCGGTTCTAATGGATTTTCACTATTTGATAACCCATTATGCCCCCCAGCCTTCCATGGATCTTCATAAACCACCCCACCAAGCCATTCTGGCGTTTTTCTATAAGATCGACGCCATAACGCATTGAATGCACGTCCAGAGGAAACAATGGGATAGTAATATAATGCATGTTTTGCAGCAATTTCTGATAAACGATAGGGCATTCCCGCTCCACAGGTAACACCATTAATCAAGCCTTTCGATTGTTCCAAAACCTGAGATGCAATCAATTCACTTGCTGCCATTTCCCACATAATATTGACATGAAGAGGCACTTTTGGCCCCGCAATATCACGGGCAACCCTTATTTGGGTTATTCCGCCCTTAATTGCATATTGAATGAGTTCTTCATGTCGTTCACGCCGTGTTTTTGCATGATAGATCTGGGGAATAACATTGCCATTTTCATCATAACTATCAGCATTTACAATGGAAATGGTTCCAATTCCACCCGCAGCAGACCAATGACCAGCAGATACTCCTGTAGAAACAGAAACCCCTTTACCCCCTTCAATCAAAGGGAGGACTTCTTTATTTCCCATACGAATTGAATTAACTGCTTTCATTATTACTCCTGCTCTATATGCAGTGGACTAAACAATCTAAACCAAAAAAACTTTGAATAGCCCACTTATATTTATTCCAATAAAAAAATCAAGAATCATCTTTTTATTGAAAAAATGATACACATAAAAACCTATGAGCGTTTGGACTGGTTATCATTGCGATTACGAGATGACGAGCTGTTTTTGACTCCAACGACCTCACTGATGTCAGTACCTGTTTCCTGATCTACCTCACGCATGGAAAGCTTGATTTTTCCTCGATCATCAAAACCTACAACCTTTACCTTGACAGTATCCCCCATTTTGACAACGTCACTTGTACGACCGACACGCCCGGCTGATAATTCAGAAATATGAACTAGCCCGTCACGAGCCCCCATAAAATTGACAAATGCTCCGAAATCGGCAACCTTTACAACTTTTCCTGTATAAATGCGGCCAACTTCTGGTTCAGCAATGATTGCAGTGATACGCTCCTTGGCTTTTTCCGCCTGTTCATTCGATGTAACAGCAATTTGTATTGTACCATCATCATCAATATCAATTTTACAACCTGCATATTCAACAATTTCACGAATTGTTTTACCGCCAGATCCAATAATATCCCTGATCTTTTCCTTGGGCACATTCATAATGATTACATGTGGTGCATTCTCTGCAATGTCATTACGGCTTTCTGTCAAGGCTTTTGCCATTTCACCCAAAATATGAATTCTTCCTTCACGAGCCTGTTCCAAGGCCTGTTCCATAATTGCTGGTGTAATGGATGTAATTTTAATATCCATTTGTAAAGCGGTGACACCAACTTCAGTACCAGCAACTTTAAAATCCATATCTCCCAGATGATCTTCATCACCAAGGATATCACTCAATACAGCAACACCCTTTTTCTCCTTGATCAATCCCATGGCAATTCCCGCTACAGGACGTTCCAGTGGCACACCTGCATCCATCAGGGATAAAGAGGTTCCACAAACCGTAGCCATAGAGGACGAACCGTTACTTTCCGTAATTTCAGAAACTACACGCATGGTATATGGAAATTTTTCCTTGCTTGGCAACAGAGGATGAATAGCTCTCCATGCCAGTTTTCCATGACCAATTTCACGACGCCCAGGTGAACCCAACCGTCCACATTCCCCCACAGAATAAGGAGGAAAATTATAATGCAACATGAAATTAGAACGATATTCCCCTTCTAACGCATCCACAACCTGTTCATCTTGAGTTGTACCTAAAGTTGTCACAACCAGAGCTTGCGTTTCACCCCGGGTAAAAAGAGCGGATCCGTGTGTTCTAGGTAAAACACCAACCTCACTGATAATGGGTCGAATCGTGGTTAAATCACGTCCGTCAATCCGCAATCCTGTCTTTAACACTGAATTACGAACAATATCGGCTTCCAATTTATCAATCAAGGAACCCGCCTTGGCTGTATCAAATTCTTCCTCAACAAGCTTATCAATAATTTTGGTACGTGCCGCATTCAGTAAAGTGTAACGTTTTTGCTTTTCCTTTTCCTTATAGGCTTCCGCCAAAGGTTTGCGTCCAATCTTGTCAATACGAGTTTTTAATTTCTTCTCTTCTGCAGTAGGTTCAGACAATTCCCAAGGTTGACGGGCAGCATGCTCGGCCAAAGCGATAATTGCATCAATAACAGGCTGACAGGCCTCGTGACCAAAATTAACAGCCCCCAACATTGCTTCTTCACTTAATTCCTGGGCTTCGGATTCAACCATCAGAACCCCTTCGGAAGTACCCGCCACAACCAAGTCCAATTTGGTTTGATCCATTTCCGCCAAAACCGGATTTAGAACATATTCATTATCAATATATCCAACCCGGCAACCCGCAATGGGTCCAAAGAAAGGAATACCGGACAGGGTCAGCGCTGCAGAACAGCCAATCATGGCAACAATGGCAGGATCATTTTCCATATCATGACTTAAAACAGTCGCTATAACCTGCACTTCATTACAAAAATTATCAGGAAATAATGGACGAATAGGCCGATCAATAAGTCGAGAGATCAATGTCTCGATTTCAGAAGCGCGCCCCTCACGTTTGAAAAAACCGCCAGGAATTTTTCCAACTGCAAAAGCCTTTTCCTGATAATGCACGGTTAATGGAAAGAAATCCTGATCTGGATTGGCTTTCTTATTTCCAACAGCTGTACATAATACTGTAGTCCCGCCATAAGTGGCCATCACTGCACCATCTGCCTGACGCGCTATTTTACCTGTTTCCAGAATAAGAGGACGTCCCCCCCATTCAATTTCCTTACGATAATATTTAAACATTTTTTATCCTATGAAGTTATACGCAAGAAAATTTTTTTAACCATCATTACATTCAATGCTGTAAATAACAGCGTTTCGGACGGCATGGAGCATTTATATTTTGTTATTTTCACACCATGTGGCCTGAAACGCTGTAAAGCTGGATTTCAAAAAACTTTCCTGTTTTGATTATAATATACTCAATATTCTTAATTTATAAAATAAAGACTGGTTTAATAGATAAACCAGTCTTTATTTTTTAACGACGCAAACCTAGACGCTTGATCAGGTTTTCATAACGGCTTTTATTAACCCGACTGATGTAGGCCAGCAAACGACGACGTTGACCAACCAATTTCAATAACCCACGCCGGGAATGAAAATCCTTGGCGTGTTCTTTCATATGTTCAGTTAAATTATTAATTCTTTCTGTTAACAAAGCAATCTGAACCTCAGGAGACCCTGTATCATTTTCTTTGGTTTGGTATTCTTTAATTAGCTGGGTACGACGATCCGGTGTAATCGACATCGTATATCCTTTCATCAATTTAAATATTAAAAATACGAACAGGACGCAGCCATTTATTGTTTAAATGGCACAATCCTATAAAATGCTCCTTTTTCATTGCACGAACAATGCCATCATATGAATTCACATCCAGTGCAAAACGATTCCGTATCTCGGTCAGATCAATAGATTTGCCAAAATTCAGGGATTCAGCCTCCTCTTCAGTCATAGCTAGAGCCGGGATGTCGTCCAGCGCAGTTTGAACGGGAAGAAGCATATCTAAAGAAACAATTCCTTTTTTGCCATTTTCAACGAGTTTGTCCAGTAAAAAAGCATTTGCAATATCAAATGGACCCACGCGAAGGCGGCGTAATTCAGAAACATAACCAACTGTATTACAGGCAACCGCCAAATCCCTGGCTAAAGAACGCATATAAACGCCTTTACCAGAAACAACTTCAAACTTTGCACGATCTTTATCAATCCGTTCTATCATTCGAAAAGAATCAATACGTGCCAACCGTTCTTTTAGTTGAGGTTTTTCCCCTTGACGTGCTAAGTCATAAGAACGTCTACCTTGCACCTTTACCGCTGAGTAAATAGGAGGTACCTGATATATTTCTCCTTGAAAGGACTGTAAAGCCTTATTGATTTGTTCATCACCCGGTCTGAACTCTGAATGGTCAAGAACCTCACCTTCAGCATCATCCGTTGTACGAGATTCTCCAAAAGTAAGTTCAAAATGATAAACTTTTGTCTTATCCATAATGTAAGGGATTGTTTTGGTTGCCTGGCCAAAAGCGATGGGTAACAACCCTGTCGCCAATGGATCCAAGGTACCACTATGCCCTACCTTACAGGCATTAAAAGCATATTTCACCCTATTTACAACGTAAGCAGATGTCACATTTAATGGTTTATCAACAAGAAGCCATCCATCCAACTTCTGTTTACGTTTTGTATGCATCAATCAATCAAAAATCCTAATTCTCTGAAAAGTAACTTTTATATTACCAATACTTCTCTTTTTTACATAGTTACTTTTTACAAAAAAAACCATATTATATAAAAAATTAAAATGATAATAAATTCACCTACATTTCATATAAGTATATAATGTTTTATATATTTACCTTTTTAGTATAATTTTATGAAATAAAATTATTCAACATTATTCAGACAAAGCATGAGCGATATAAATTCAGATCAGCAGCCTCAGTGGAAACTAGAGCAGCAAGAAAATCATTATGTTATTTCCTTAAGTGGGCAATGGTTAGCAAAAAACAATAACATTCCCCGATTTTCTCCAAAAAATCTAGAAAGGATCCCTGCTCATCAAACGCTTTATTTTGATGCTAGAAATCTTAAAAACTGGGATAGTGGATTGATTGTCTTTCTTTGGGATATCAAATGTCAGGCCACCAAACATTCCATAAAATTCTCTGACAAGGATCTGCCTGCTTCCGCACAAGAACTTCTTTCCCTGTTGCATGAAAGCAAAGATGAGGCACCTGTTAAACATTCATCTCCCTTTCGTCCGTTATATATGATTGGTGAATGGACTATCAACGGACTGACCAATCTTGGCATAACTGTCCAGATGCTTAAGGAAGTTATTATTGGTATTTTAAAATCCCTCACCGGCCGTTCTTACATGCGAATTGTGGATTTGATTTCTGATGTCCAGAACGCTGGTCCGTCTGCCCTCTTAATCATCAGTGTTGTTAATTTTCTAGTCGGGGCAATTCTTGGTTTTGTCGGTGCAGTACAATTACGCAGGTTTGCAGCTGACGCTTATGTGGCAAACTTGGTCAGCATTGCAACTGTTCGGGAAATGGCTGCCGTCATGAGTGCTATTGTTATTTCAGGCCGAACAGGTGGGGCCTATGCAGCCCGTATTTCAACAATGCAGGGCAATGAGGAAATCGATGCGTTAAAAGTCATGGGTGTTTCCATTATGGAATATCTTATTCTTCCATCAATGCTCTCACTTGTAATCACCATGCCGATTTTATATCTTTATGGCTGTTTTATGGGAATTCTTGGCGGATTGATTGTTTCCATTTTCATGTTAAAAGTTTCAATCATAGGATTTTTACAACAAAGTTTCGGAGCGGTTGCTTTCAACCAATTTGTGTTTGGTGGTCTCAAAACCATTTCATTTGCAATATTTATAGGGGTAAGCAGCTGTTACATCGGGTTAAAATCAGGACGAAGTGCGGTTGATGTCGGCTTGGCTGCGACCAAAGCTGTGGTTACTGGCATTGTAGGGGTGATCGCTATTGATGCCATATTTGCCGTTATTGCTGACATGATTGGAATATAAATAATGAGTAACCAATCCAGCAATATACTTCTATCCGTTAAAAATCTCACCATTGGTTACGGTACAAAGGTTATCCAGAAAAACATTAATTTTGACGTTAAGCAAGGCAGCATTTTTGCCCTAATGGGTGGTAGTGGATGTGGAAAAAGTACACTTCTTAAATCCATGATAGGGCTTTTAGAACCAATAGCGGGTGATTATCTTGTCAAGAATGAAAATTACTGGAGAGTTTCGAGAAAACATCGCATAAAAATCGCGCATAATTTTGGTATTTTGTTTCAAAATGCTGCTCTATGGAGCTCTATGACAGTAGGTGAAAATGTTGCGCTTCCATTGCAACTTTTTACCAACCTTTCTCCAGAAATGATTCATCGATTGGTAGAATTAAAACTGGGGCTGGTTGGAATGGAATATGCCATTAACCTGTATCCCTCTGAATTAAGCGGAGGAATGAGAAAACGGTGTGGCTTGGCTAGAGCTCTTGCCCTTGATCCAGAAATCCTATTTTTTGATGAACCCTCAGCCGGACTTGATCCCATCACTTCTAAGAGACTTGATGATTTAATTCTCACCTTACGAAATGGATTGGGAACCACAATCATCATAGTCAGTCACGAATTATCAAGTTTATTTACAATTGCAGATGATGGTATATTCCTTGACGCGGAATCAAAGACACCCCTTGCCCATGGTTCACCACAAGAAATGCACGATCATCCATCCTGTCAATTGGTATACGATTTTATGCATAGACAACGTTATGAAAATGCAGAAGAGAAAGAAGAACAAAGATGACCATTAATAAACAAACCACAATCGGGGCTTTTGTATTAGGAGGAATAATTCTTGCTCTTTGTGCTGTTATTTTTTTCAGTAATTTTAATCTTTTTTCAAAAAAAGAGCATGCCATAATCGTTTTTCCAAGCTCAATATCAGGATTATCCATTGGAGCGCCTGTTACGTTCAGAGGAGTACAGGTAGGAACCGTTGATTCCATTAATCTCCAATTCGATCAAGGTAGTCACAAAGCCTATATCCCTGTAGTAATCAATATTGATCCCAGAAAAATCCGCATAGGATATAAATATAATAATTTTAAAAAACTATTGGAAAAAATGATAGAAAATGGACTTTGTGCAGAAATTAGCACAGAAAGTTTTGTTACCGGTACGTCCAATATTTTTCTTGATTTTGATTTGCAGAATGCCCCTCACTTTCATCCTGTGATTGCAAAAAATCTTACAGAAATACCTTCCCGTCCCTCTACGTTTCAAAAAATCAAATCCGAATTAATGAATCTACAACTTGAACAACTTTCCAGAAACCTAAATGACACTGCGCAAAAAATAGGACAACTTGCCGAAACTTTAAACAAGCAAACCCCTGATCTTATTAATAGCGTCAAGAAAACATCAGATAGTACAAATATTCTGGTGACTCATATCAACAAAAACATAGATGGTTTATTGAAGAACTTTAATAAATTGCTTGTTGATGGAGATGTCCAACTTCGTTCACGCGGAAAAGAGCTTCACATTTTATTAAACAATTCAAACAAAGCCGTGTCATCAGCATCAGAAATGATTGATAATGTGAAAACGCTTACCTCATCCCGTTCACCTTCACGAAACAATCTTGAAATTATCCTGAAGAACCTTGCTGATGCTTCCACTTCACTTCGAGGATTTTCGCGGGAAATAGAACGTAATCCTAAATTATTACTGATTGGTCGAAAACAATGAATAAATTCATCGCTTTATCCTCATTAATTACCTTATTTATTCTCGGGGGATGTAGTGCTCCCCCTCTTAAATATTACACTTTCAATGAAAATATTATAAATCAGTCGACAAACAAAATTACACAATATTCTGAAACTTCCCCCACAATTATCATTACACCGATCACAGTACCGGATTACCTTGACACAACCGATATTGTTACCCGAGAAAACAGCAGTCTTTATCATAGTGTCAACGGAAGAATGAGTAGCGTTTTATCCGTTGCCGTAACCGATTATGTTACACATTTGCTATCCATAAAAAATCCAACTCTATTCATAACCAATCAAAGACAGGTTGGTATGCCAACAAGTCAGATCCTGATCAATATCAGCCACTTGGATGTACAAAATCTGGGGAATCAAAATGGCTCAGCAATCTTGGAAGCTGATTGGTCCATTATTCCCAGAAATGAACATCTACCCATCAACAAACAAAAAGGAACCTTTTTTGCATCGGGGTCCATTGCTTCTGACAGTGATGTAATCAAAATAGAACAGGCTCTATTAATCCAACTGGTTAATCAAATCAGTAAAAATCCTTTGTACTAACTTGATTATTGATTTTCTTTTTCAAGGTCTCTCAAAACTTCCGGACTATTCAGCACTGCATCAATCTTAGCTGCATAGTCCAAAGTTGTATCAGGCTGAAATCTCAAATCAGGTAAAAATTTAAGTCTAATTTTTTGTGACAGCTGGTTTCTCAAATAAGGTGCAACTCGTTTTAACGCAGGTAAAAAATCCCCTACATCACTTTTCCCTAAGTGAGAAATATATACAATTGCATGACGCAAATCAGGCGTCATGCGCACTTCCGTTACTGTAAATTTCTGTCCCTGAAGTTCAGGCACACGAAATTCGATCCGGATGAATAAATCTGCCAAAATATGCCTGATTTCTTCAGCAACGCGCAATTGCCGTTGAGAAGGGCCTTTTGAATCCTTTTTCAAAAAATCCTTCCCAGTTACTATAAATTTATCCATCAAGCCTGTACTGTTTCAATTTCATAACATTCAACAACGTCTCCCTCTCGCAAGTCATTGTATCCTGCAAAAGAAAGTCCACATTCATAATCATGTGCCACTTCTTTGACATCATCCTTGAAACGTTTAAGCTGGCTTAAATTACCCTGATGAATAACAACATTGTCACGCAACAACCGAACACCGCAACCTCGACGAACCACCCCCTGTGTTACGTAACATCCTGCAACCTTACCAGTTTTACTGATGGTAAAGACTTTACGAATTTCTGCATAACCCAAGAATTTCTCACGCTGTTTTGGTGCAATACGTCCTTTAATAATCTGTTCAATATCATCAACGACCTGATAAATAATTGAATAATAATGAATATCAACACCTTCATGCTGTGCAAGTTCTCTAGCCTGCGTTGTTGCCCTTACATTAAAGGCGATAATGATAGCCTGTGATGCTTTGGCAAGTTGAACATCACTTTCCGTAATCTGACCAACTGTTGCGGATAAAACGCGAACTTTAATTTCCTCATGTTCAAGTTTCTGAACTGTTGCCTGAATAGCCTCAGCAGATCCCTGAACATCAGCCTTGATTAAGACAGCAATTTCTTTTTGCTCATTTGCTTGAATACGCGCAAGCATCTGATCCAAGGTTCCACGTGCAGCCATTCTAACCGCTGCCTGTTTTTCACGAGCCTTACGTTGCCTAAATTCAGAAATTTCACGAGCTTTACTTTCACTATCCACAACAACAAAAGGCTCACCAGCACGAGGTACACCCGTTAAACCCAAAAGCTCTACGGGTGTGGAAGGTCCAGCTTTTTTCATATTCTTGCTTTTATCATCCAGCATCGCACGAACACGACCCCATTCAGAACCAGCGACAATAACATCTCCTTTATTCAAAGTTCCTTTCTGAACCAATAAAGTCGCAACAGGTCCACGTCCCTTGTCCAAACGGCTTTCAATAACAGCACCCTCTGCCACTCTATTCGGGTTTGCTTTTAATTCCAACAATTCAGCCAGCAAAATGATTGCTTCTTCCAGTTTGTCCAAGCCGATATGTTTTTTAGCCGAAACTTCAACATCCTGAGTATCACCGCCCATTTTCTCAACGACGATTTCATGATTCAAAAGCTCCTGTCTTACACGGTCAGGATTGGCCCCAGGCAAATCACATTTATTAATGGCGACAATAATTGGAACATTTGCAGCTTTAGCATGTTTAATTGCCTCAATTGTCTGAGGCATGACCCCATCATCCGCAGCAACAACAAGAACAACGATATCCGTCACTGACGCTCCCCTAGAACGCATCGCCGTGAATGCCTCATGACCAGGCGTATCTAAAAAGGTGATTTTAGCACCTGACTGCATTCTAACCTGATAGGCGCCAATATGCTGGGTAATCCCACCAGCCTCCTTATGCGCAATATCCGTTGTCCGCAGAGCATCCAGCAAAGAGGTTTTACCATGATCAACATGTCCCATCACCGCTACAACAGGTGGACGGGGCAATTTATCCTCATCCTTATCCTCTACACCTTCAATACCAAGTTCAACATCACTATCGGCAACCCTATGCACACGATGACCAAATTCCTCGATAATCAATTCGGCCGTGTCTGCATCCAATGACTGATTAACTGTTGCCATCACACCCATTTTCATCAGGGCTTTAATAACGACTCCTTGGCGTGCCGCCATACGATTGGCAAGTTCTTGTACGGTAATTGTTTCTGGAAGAGTGACATCACGAACAACCTTTACCTGATCCGTACGTAATTTCTCCAACTCTGCTTGACGGCGTTCACGTTCTCTTTGACGACGTACCGAAGCCAACGAACGAATTTTATTATCATCCTCGCCCTCAATCGCTGCCTGAATATCTATTTTACCAGAACGTCGACCATCCCCCTTGCCTCGACTACTGCTTTTACGATTTACACCGCTTCCACGACGGGATGAACCACGACGACCTTCCCCTTCATCAGAATCCATATCATCCTGAACATTAATCCTGCGTGAAGATTCAACAGATTTCTTATTTATTTTTCCATCTTTTTCAGATGTTTTGACATTGAGAACAGATTCACTTGAATTTTTTACTGAGGTTTTACCAGAAACGGATTCTCCATTCTTAACAGACTCACTCACCACAGGTTTTTCAGGCAAAATAGCTCTTTTTGCCAAAGGTTCCACAGGAACAGGCTCTGGTGCCAAGGTAATTTCACCAGGAATAGGAACCTTGGAAACCTTGACCCGACGTAATGGAGGTTCAGATGCAATTTTCGTTTTTTTAGATTTTATAGTTTTTTTAGATTCTTCTATCTCAGATACAGCAATTTTTTCCTGCTCAACAGTTTCTTTACCTTCTTCCTGCGCAGCCTTTTCAGCCTCTGCCTGTGCCTTGGCTAGAACTTTCTCTTCTTCCTGTTTTTTACGTAATCTCTCCGCTTCTGAAAGAATAGATATTTTTTCCTGTTCTTGACGTTCAAGATTTTTACGCTGCTGTTCAAGCTTTTGTTCTTCCAGAACACGCTGTCTGATGGCTAATTCTGCAGCTGTCAAAGAGCGTTTACTCGAACCAGCAGATGCTTTTTTTGCCGCAGGTTTACGGACACTATTAACCTGTTTTTCCTTACTGCCAGGCGCACTACGCTTTTTACGCACTTCAACCTGGACAACCTTGCTGCGTCCATGGCTAAAACTTTGCCTAATAGATCCGGCATCGACAGTCTGCCCCACGTCCCTTTTTACTGATGAACGTAAAGATAAACGTTTTTTACCCTGTCCTTGTTCTTGATCGTTGCCTTCGCTCATATACCTGCCTGTTCTTAAATCCATTTTCGATGGGTTGACTTATTCCATCGATTTATACCCTAATTTATTATTCCTGATAACCGTTTATTATCAAAAAGAATTTGTTTTACAAACGGTCCCCTGTAAATTGCTGCATGAACTATATATTCTCGACCAAAAATCATTCCCAATTCTTTTGCCGTAAAAACTGCCATGACAGGTAAAAGACCCGTTCCTGATAATATACGCTTTTTTTCTTCTTCACTACCATCTATAGCCTGTATAATCAATCCAGCAATATTCTGAGAAATCTTTTCTCTTACTTTTACAAAACCGTACGTAATCTGTCCAGCACGTCTTGCAAAACCAAATGTATCCTTAATTTTATTCCGCAAACCATCCCTAACTATTGACACCAAATTTTCCGGAACCGTAACCTGACATTGCATTGCACGTGAGAACGAACGCATTTCTATCGCCTTATGTATGATATTTTTATCGGCTTTCAACCACATCCCTCTTCCAGGAAGCCGTTCTGTCAAATCTGGAACAATATATCCATCTGGCGACAAAACAAAACGAATTAAATTTTCAGGATCATCTCTTTCCCTTGTAACCACACAGAAACGTTGACGATTCGCCGAGCTATCAGGCCTTTTATTCATTAGCGTAAACTATTCAAAATTAAAAGAAAATAATAAATCAAAATGATTAGGCCTCCCATGAAGCCTAATCATTTAAATATCATTATCAAATTTTATTCTTTATTTTGACTTTCCTCGCTTCCCTCTTCTTCAAACCAATGTTCTCTGGCCTGCATAATAATTGCATTGGCTGTTTCTTCATCAATTGCATCTGCACCAAGAATCTCGATCAATTCATCACTGGCAAGGTCAGCTAAATCATCAAGCGTTTTCACCCCTTTTTCACCCAATAAGATCAACATTTGTGGTGTAAAGCAATCAAGTTCCACAAGCTCATCCGAAACCCCAAGAGCCTGCCTTTTTTCATCCAGAGAACGATGTTGTTTTTCCAAACATTCTTCTGCCCTCTGGACAAGCTCTTGCGCGATATTTGCATCAAAACCTTCAATTTCAGCCAATTCCTGAGGATCGGCGAAAGCAAGCTCCTCAATAGTATGAAAACCTTCTGTAACCAACAGGCCGGCAATCACATCATCAACATCCAGCTCTTCGGCAAAAATAGCGGATCTGCGACGGAATTCTTCTTGTCTACGATCTGATTCTTCTGTTTCGGTCAGAATATCAATGTCCCATCGTGTCAATTGACTGGCCAAACGAACATTTTGTCCACGACGTCCAATAGCTAAACTCAATTGATCATCTGGAACCACAACCTCCACACGCCCAGCTTCCTCATCCATGACAACTTTTGTAACTTCCGCCGGTGCCAAGGCATTCACGACAAAGGTGGCCGCCTGACCGCTCCAAGGAATGATATCAATTTTTTCCCCTTGCAATTCCTGTACTACAGCTTGTACGCGAGATCCCCTGACCCCAACACAAGCACCAACAGGATCAATGGTACTGTCTTTTGAAATAACAGCCATTTTCGCTCGGGAACCCGGATCTCTGGCGACTGCCTTAATCTCGATAATACCATCATAGATTTCAGGCACTTCCTGTGCAAACAATTTCGCCAAAAATGCGGGGTGCGTCCTAGATAAAAAGATCTGTGGACCACGTGGCTCCTTACGGACATCACAAATATAGGCTCTTACACGCTCTGAATTCCGAAAGTTTTCTCTTGAAATCAATTCATCACGCCTTAACAAAGCTTCGACACTGCCAATTTCCACCAACAAATTACCATATTCAGTTCGTTTCACTGTTCCGTTCACAATTTCACCAATACGATCCTTGAAATCCTCATATTGACGATTCCGTTCACATTCACGAACACGTTGCACGATAACCTGCTTTGCAGTCTGTGCAGCGATACGGCCAAAATCTATGGGTGGCAATGGATCAATAAGATATTCACCAACCTTAATATCAGGCTGTATCTTGAGCGCAATTTTATATGGAATTTGTGAAGCCTCATTTTCAACTTCCTCCACGACTTCTGTCCATCGGGAAAGGCGCACCTCTCCCGTCTTACGATCAATTATCGCACGAATGTCTTTTTCATGACCATATTTAGCGCGTCCAGCCTTTTGAATGGCCTGTTCCATCGCTTCGAGAATCTCTTCCCGGCTAATGGCTTTTTCACGAGCAACAGCATCAGCAACCAATAACAATTCAGGACGAGCAACAGACGTATCCATTTTAACCTCACAATCTATTGTACCGGATTAAACCGGTTTTGATTTTATTTTCACTTATGCTTTATTCGGTTTCCGACCCAGATAAAACATTGACCATATGACTGCATGCATCAATTAAAGAATCAGTCAGCACCAATTTAGCCTTGCGTATTTCTGACAAAGGTAATTCAACTTCAGAACCTGTATCTAAACGCATACGCGCATTCTGTTCATCCGCTCCCAAGGCAATCCCGGAAAAGCGTCTTCTGCCTTCAATTGGAATCATCATTTCCACTTTGGTAAGATGACCCGCAAAACGGTTCCAATCTTTTACACGCACCAAGGGGCGATCGATTCCGGCGGAGGAAACCTCCAATGTCCAGGCACCTTCCATAGGATCATGAACATCCATTACAGCACTTACAGCATGACTGATCTGTTCACAATCCTCAACATTAATCAGACTACCATCAGCCCGATCCACCATAATCTGTAAGGTCAAAGCTTGTTTGCCCAACAAAGCCACTCTAACCAACTCATATCCCATATCAATCAAAATGGGTTCAACCAAAGCGATAACACGTTGTTCAATACGTAAATCAGAAATATTTTCTACGGATTCCAAAATAAAAAAGGCGGCCGACTAAGGCCACCCCCCACATCAAACGGAAGACAATTTTGTATTAATTTAACAATCTTATAAATGCTTTACAAGTAACAAATCCAAATATTTATAATTCCATGATAATGACACGTTATGTTTGGACATATTACAAATGAAAAGTGACCTGTTTAACAAATAAACAGGTCACTTACACTTTAAAACGGATTTTAAGACTTAGGCCATTAATCTGAGAACATAAGGTAAAATGCCACCATTACGATAATATTCTACCTCTTCTTGTGTATCAACACGACAGATTACAGGAATATCCTGATGTGAACCATCATTGCGAGTTATTCTCATAATCATTTTTTGACGCGGTTTTAAAGTTTCTATACCCAAAATATCGATTTTTTCATCACCCTTCAATCCCAACGTTTTACGTGTTGTACCCTCTTCAAATAAGAGTGGCAATACACCCATTCCAACAAGATTAGAACGATGAATACGTTCAAAACTTTCAGCAATAACGGCTTTTACACCCAACAACGTCGTACCTTTTGCCGCCCAGTCACGGGAGGAACCCATTCCGTATTCTTTACCGCCAAAAACAACCAATGGTGTATTTTCTTTTTGGTATTCCATGGCAACATCATAGATTGCCCCTTCCTTACCATCAGGATAATGCTTGCTATATCCACCTTCAACCCCTGGAACCATTTCATTACGAATACGGATATTGGCAAAAGTGCCACGCATCATGACTTCATGATTACCACGACGTGAACCATACGAGTTAAAGTCCTCCACCCTGACTCCATGTTCAGTCAAATATCTGCCGGCAGGGGAATCTTTACGAATGGAACCAGCTGGAGATATATGATCTGTTGTAACATTATCCCCTAATAACGCCAATATTCTTGCCCCTTTAATATCATGACGGGCTTCAGGATGCTGCTTCATTCCTTCAAAATAGGGAGGATTACGAACATAGGTTGATTTTGAATCCCAATCATAAGTCTGAGATCCAGTTGCCACAGCCAATCTCTGCCATTCAACCGTACCTTTACTGATATTATCATATCCCTTACGGAATTCTTCACGCGTAATCGCTGCTGCCATTACCTCTTTGATTTCCTCTGTTGAAGGCCAAATATCATGTAGATAAATTTCCTTACCATCCTTGGAAACACCAATAGGATCCTTTGTAATATCCTTACGCAAGGTTCCCAATAAAGCATAAGCGACTACCAACGGTGGACTTGCCAGATAGTTTGCGCGAACGTTTGGAGAAATACGTCCCTCAAAGTTACGGTTTCCCGAAAGAACCGCTGTTGCCACCAAATTGTTATTTTCGATAGTGTCAACAATTTCTGGTGCCAGGGGACCAGAATTTCCGATACAGGTTGTACAACCATATCCAACAATATTGAATCCAAGCGCATCAAGAGATGGAATTAACCCGGCCTTTTCTAAATATTCAGTAACAACTTTTGAACCAGGTGCAAGAGACGTTTTAACCCAAGGCTTCCGCTTCAATCCCAAAGCATGTGCTTTTTTCGCCAATAAACCAGCAGCAATCATCACTTCCGTATTAGAGGTATTGGTGCATGAAGTAATTGCCGCAATTACAACTGAACCATGTTCGAGTTTGAAATCTTTACCGGCAACGGCACAAGCGGCATCTTGATCTTTACCTTCAACATGGAATCCTGAAGACAGCTCTTTGACGAATGCAGAGGTTGCATCGCTGAGGCTGATACGATCTTGTGGACGACGAGGACCTGAAATAGAGGGAACAACATTACCAATATCCAGTTCCAAAGTATCAGTAAATTCTGGCTCTTCCGCATTCGCTTCACGAAACATACCCTGTGCTTTAAGGTAAGCTTCCACCAACTTAATCTGATGATCGTCACGACCGGTTAATTTGAGGTAATCCAAAGCTTGCTGGTCAACCGGGAAGAACCCACATGTTGCGCCATATTCGGGTGCCATGTTTGCAATTGTAGCCCGTGTATAAAGTGGTAAATGATCCAAAGCCGGACCATAAAATTCAACAAACTTGCCAACAACACCCTTCTTACGTAACATCTGTGTAATCGTTAGAACAAGATCTGTTGCAGTTACACCCTTTGCCAATTTTCCTGTTAACCGGAAGCCGATAACATCCGGTATTAACATTGTAATCGGTTGCCCCAACATGGCTGCTTCAGCTTCGATACCTCCAACACCCCAGCCAAGGACACCCAATCCGTTGACCATTGTTGTATGGGAATCTGTTCCAAAAAGAGTGTCTGGATAGGCATAGGTTTTTCCATCTTCATCACGAAGCCAAACAACCTTGGCAATATGTTCCAAATTAACCTGATGACAAATTCCAGTATCAGGTGGAACAACGGAAAAACCCTTGAACGCTTCTTGTCCCCAACGAAGAAAAGCATACCGCTCAGCGTTTCGTTCAAATTCAAGCGTTATATTTTCTTTCAGTGCCGCATCAGATCCAAATTTATCGACCATTACAGAATGATCAATCACCAGATTTACCGGAATTAGTGGATTAACCTTTTGCGGATCACCTTTTAACTGGGTCATTCCTTCACGCATGGCAGCCAAATCGACAACAGCTGGAACCCCTGTAAAATCCTGCATCAAAATACGGGAAGGACGAAAAGGCACTTCGGACTGGCTATGATGATTCTTTTGCCATTCTATAATTGCCTTGGCATTGTCTACCGTAAAAGATTGACCATTTTCAAAGCGTAAAACATTTTCCAGCAATACTTTTAAGGTATTTGGTAAACGACGAAAATTACCCAATTTTTTCTCTGCTTCAACCAGTGAAAAATAATGATAGGTTTTTCCATCGACTTCCAACGTTTTACATGTTTTTAAATTATCCTGACCAATCAGTTTCATAATGATATCCTTAAATTATGTCGTTAGATAATCGTGTATAAACAACATTTTATATTTGTTATCTCGCCAATTACACTATACTTATTATATCTTGAATATCATAAAAGCAATTATTCATGGGCTTTTACAATTTCACTAAACAGTGTACTTTTGTAACTTAAAATCATTTTTGAAACCCTTTTCATGACCGTATCTATTGTCAATCTAACCACATTTCGAAATGAAAAACTGGTCCTGAACAATATCAATTTTTCTCTATCTGCAGGGGAAAGTCTCTGTATCCGTGGTCCAAATGGCGTTGGCAAAAGTACGTTATTAAGAATTCTCGCAGGGTTTAGAAAACCAGATTCAGGTAATGTTTTATGGAACTCCAGAAACATCTTTGAACATCATGAAACTTATGAAAATTATCTTCAAACTATTGCCTGGTTGGGTCATTCAAACGCCTTAAAACCGATTATGACTGTGAGAGAGAACCTGCAGTTATATTCAAAATTTTACAAAACCAATCTTCACGATTGTTTGAAAAAATTTAATTTATACCATTTAATTGATACTCCCGTTCGATTATTATCCGCTGGTCAAAAACGTCGCACAGCCCTGGCTCGCATTTTGCTTAAACCTGCAACAATTTGGTTGCTAGATGAACCAACCGTTGGATTGGATAGAGAAAACATGATCAATCTTGCTGAAATATTTACCTCTTTTCAAAAAAACGGTGGCATGATTTTAGTCAGTACACATACAGATCTTCCATTGATCAACACAAAATCTCTTAATCTTTCACTTCCTTCCTTACATTAAGATATCTTTCCCATGCCTTTCATTCTTCTTTTACAACGAGAAATATTACTTTCTTTCCGGCATGCCAGTGATACCATTGGAACAATCCTGTTTTTTATTTTGACAGCGACTCTTTTCCCGCTTGCGCTTGGACCAGAACCTCAAAGACTTCAGCAAATAGCCCCTGCCATTTTGTGGGTTTGCGCCCTGTTGGCCGCTTTGTTGCCTATGGAACGCATATACCAGCAAGATTATGAGGATGGGTCCCTAGATCAATTTTTTTTGCTTGGAATATCTCCCTCTACCTTGGCTTTCACCAAAATGACAGGTCACTGGTTATGTACAGGAATCCCTCTTCTCTGCGCCAGTATCCCCTTAACAATTTTATATAACTTACCCATATCAATCCTGCCCATTTTTATTATCAGCCTTTCACTTGGAACCGCCTGTCAATCTCTTGTCGGGGGAATGACAAATTCTATTGCCCTTGGAGCCAAGAAAAACTCTTTTTTGCTCCCTTTATTAACTTTTCCCTTGTTAACCCCCGTCCTTATTTTTGGCACCATGCTTATTGATGCAAAATTAAATAATCTCGCATTCCTACCCAATCTTCAATTACTCGGGGCATGTTTTGCTATTGCTTTACCTTTTTGCCCACTTGCTGCTGGGGCAGGTTTACGATTGGCAATAGAATGAACAAAATCAGGGATTAACAGCCTCAAAAGGAATTTCACCTGTACTTTCCTCCCCCTTCCAATTCCAAACATGCCATTGCAAGATATATTGCCCCGCCTTTAACGGATATGATGTTTTGACTTCCCTGTGATTTAATGCAGTTGTTGCGGGAATCAAATCAGGTTGTCCAGATTGATTTATCAATAACAAACGACTGCGGAAAGGATCAAATTCATGGTCATAAATCAAATGAATTTCTTGATTCCCAGCCTTAATTTTCTGATGTGGCTGAGGATTGGAAAACTTTAAACCGATTGCATTAGCTGTACCAGTCGATAATAACAAGACAGTGCAGCAAGCCATAAATATTAATTTATTTTGTTTTTTACTCATTTTGAAAGTCCTTATTAAATTTATTCTTTCAAATCTTTCAAAAAAAACTATAGCCCTATAAAATGGTTAAAACCAGTCCTTACAATAATGACTGCGATCACTTACCTAATTAACCTCAACTGGAAAGATAAATGATCTTTCATCTGCGCTCTTTGGCTGTAACCATAATTGCTGGAATTAGCCTAAATATCCTGTTTACCTATAAAGGTGTCGCCCAATATAAACGATGCTGGCTGGAAAATGGTGTTGTTACTATCAACTGCGCCCCTGCTGATGGTTATTTTTTCATAAATAAACAAAATATATATAAAAAATGTCCAATAGTTGCAGGTATTTTAAAAAAATCCTGCAATATAGAAGATGGTTATGGGTTATTTTATAAAAATTATCATTGGTATCAATGTCCCGTACAACAAGGTAAAAAATTGGATCATTGCACTTTGGCTTCCGGATACCAGATTGTTAAACTACATCAAACTTTTTTAAAAGACTAACAATCTTTCAACGTTTTGAACATTCAAAAGTCAAATATGACGGCTGTTATCTCTTCTTACTGCTTATATAAACTCTAAAAATGATAACTGTATGGCTTATATTAAGATACCATACAGTTTGAACCCTATTTCCTGTTAAAGGGGATACCGTTCTCAGGATAAGCGGTTTTCCAGGAAGGAGACTGAGGCATAGATACAGGATGATCTCTTAACTCTTTTAGCAAATAATCTATTGCCGTTTCCAATTGTCTATCATGCCCATGCTGTAATTCATCTGGAGTATTCTCAATTTCAATATCTGGATCGACCCCGTGATTTTCAATAATCCATTCTGATTGTAATCCATACAAGCTTTCTTCTGGAATAGTAATATATCCTCCATCCCTTAGCGACCAAAAACCGCGAATACCACGTACGCCACCCCAGGTTCGCTTGCCAATCAGTTTACCCAAACCATATTTACGAAAATAATAAGGAAAGATATCACCATCAGATGCAGAATACTGGTTGATTAACGTGACCTTAGGTCCAACAATCAACTGTTCAGGCAAGGAATGAGTCATTTTTTCACGGTTTGTGGTCATTCCCACCAAGATTCTCCTTAAACGCTCAAGAAGAATTTCATCGATAAAACCGCCACCGTTCCAGCGATCATCAATAATAACGGCCTGTCTATCCAGCTGGGCATAAAACTGACGGATAAACTGCTGCAATCCAAGCTCTTCCATATCTGAAAGATAGATATAGGCTATTTTCCCACCTGATAAACGATCAACCAGTCGACGATTATGTTCAATCCAGTCTTTCTCTCTTAATGACAGTTCACTTTTAATCGTATTGACTGTTACATTTTTCACGGCTTTTGTTTGCCGATCCTCAAAAGAGAGTTGGACAGGATTTTCGAGCCCGACAAAAAACCGGTAAGGGTTGGTATCACTCTTTACCTCTTGACCATTTACCCTTAACAGATAATCACCTGCATGAATATTAAATCCGGGTTCGGATAAAGGACTGCGATAGGCTTTGCGGCTATTATCCCCGGAATATATTTTTGCCAAATAATAACGCTGCTTCTGTGCATCATAGGCAAAGTCAACCCCCAATAAGGCTGTGGGAACTGTTTTTATCAAATTCTGTTGATCTCCACCTCCAACATATGTATGTGAATTACCGATTTCTCCAACCATCTGACCAATAAGATAATTGATATCCGACCTTGATCCAGCCAATGGCAATAATTTGGCATAACGGTCATGAATTTCATGCCAGTTCTGTCCATTCATTTGGGGATTAACGAAAAGATCACGCTGTAGACGCCAGGCATTATCAAACATTTCCCGCCACTCTTCAGACGGAATGACAAAACTTGTTAAGGATTCAAGCTTTAATGATTTATCTTCCGTATGTTTTTCCTTGGCATCACTAATAACCCACTGGTTATTCTTGTTATATAAAAATTTCTGACCGTCATACGAAAGACTATAATTCTGAATACCCTGTTCAATTATAGTATCTTTCCTCTGTTTAACGTCATAAACATGCAACGCAGGTTTTTCACCCGGAAATTCACTAGAAATCGTTTGTGGAGGACTCATCAAGTAATAAACCTTATCCCCTGCAATCTGCATATCTGTAATCATGCCACCTTCAATTGGTAGGGGAACAATTCGATCTTCCAATCCTTTTTCATCGATCTGAATTGAAGAGATCGTTTTTCCATCCTTCTCTCTTATAACCCTATCTTTATCTGTAATTCCCTCATCAGAACGAGGGGCGAATAAGGATGGGGTTGCAACCTGTAGGGTTGCCACATATATTCCCGCGCTTTTAACCGTCAGGGCGTTCATTTCGTTGTCAGCAAAAACAGTATTTTCATGACGATTGGAAACAAAATATAAATATTTTCCATCAGCAGAAAATAGTGGCAAATAATCATTATTGTTTCCAGATGTTAGCTGAACAAACTTATTCGTAGCAAAGTTATAAGCCCAAATTGCCCGTTGCTGATTGGATTGAGTTAAACTATAAACCAACCAATGACTGTCAGGAGAAAAACTAAAATCATGTATTTCCGCATGAATATCGGTGGCAATTTTTTTTACGGATTTACCCTCAAAATCAACTGTCCATAAATTATGGTTGCCATCTGAAAAGGCAAGCTGTTTTCCATCGGGAGAAAAACGCGGAGCATAATAATAACCTGACTTGAAATGGGTTAAAAGCCGTTCGGCCCCTCCCAGAGATGGACGAACAGCAATATTCTGTTCACCATCACTATCTGTTGTATAGGCGATCCATTTCCCATCCGGTGACCAGACGGGATGATCTGCATCTACATTACTTGCATTAATCAAATTTCGGATAGCTCCATTTTCAACAGGAACGGTGAATATATTTCCCCTTGCGGCAAAAGCGGCCCGTTTTCCATTTGGAGCAATCGAGAAATCAGGTTGTTGGGCAGAATCAGTTTTACGTACATCATCAGTCAAAAACACATGATGACGCATGATTTTTATACCATCATCCGGTACAATAACATGGATTTCATGCAGGTGCTCCGATGGAAGATCAAGCACGTATAAATGACCGCCCTGTTGAAAGACAATGCCTTGATCACCCAATGACGGAAAATCAATATCATAATCGGTGAAATGCGTTACCTGGCGTTTTTTTCCTGTCGTCTTGTCATAAACCCATAAATTAACGCGTCGATTTGCATCCCTGTCAGATAAAAAATAAATTTTGTCCTGATACCACATCGGAATGGTATCTGTGCCTTTCCAATGAGTTATTTGTTCCAGTTTTTTTGTATCAAAATCATAAATATAAATATCCTGTGCCAGACCACCATCATAACGTTTCCAGGTTCGAAAATCACGATAGATACGGGTATAAGCAATTTTTTTTCCATCAGAATCATAACTTAAAAATCCAGAACGATCCAGGGGAAGCGCTTTTGGCAATCCACCTTTTATGGATACGGAAAACGGCAAACTCATCCAGCTGTTCCACGCATTGCGACGAGATAAAAATACGATTGATTTCGAATCAGGTGTCCAGGTGACAACCATATTATCAGGTCCCCAACGTTCCGGTGCAGAAGCAACAATGTCAGAATGATAGGTTAATCGTTTGACCTCTCCACCCGCAGCGGGCATAAGATAGACGTCTCTATTGCCTTGATAGCTTCCTGTAAAAGCTAGCCATTGACCATCCGGTGAAAATCTCGGCATCAAATCCTCCCCCTGTTCGGAAGTCAACCGAACGGCCATTCCACCTGATTTTGAAACCTGCCAAAGATTACCCCGTGCCGAAAAAACAATTTTATTCCCATGTAAAGTTGGATAACGCATGAGAACTTGATTGTTTAAAGTTTGACTTTCCTGGGCAAGACCTGGAAAAAAAGTTCCTGCACAACCGATCATTCCGACATGAAACAATATCGTATTTACTATTAACCTATTCCATCTGTTCATGCCAAATCCACGCACTTTATTATCTCCATCTGTTCATGCCCTTTTCAGCCATTAAAATCTTCAATAGCAAAATTGCTTGTCAGGCCGAATCCTTTTTTTGTAATAAGTTAAAAACTTATCGCTAAAATCACAACAAGGAAACCTAAAAATGACAGACGCACTTCCCGATCGCCTTTCTGCCGATCCGCAAAGCCCATACTATAATGAAGAGCTTTTAAACCGTGGAGTTGGTATTCGCTTTAAAGGAGTGGAAAAAGATAATGTTATTGAATATTGTCTGAGCGAACAATGGGTCAAGGTATCCATCGGCAATACATTGACACGCAGTGGCAAGCCCATGAGCATGAAACTCAACGGTCCTGTTGAAGCATACCTCAAAGAGGAAAAATAATATTAAAAATTAAAGTAACGTAAATTTAAATATCATTCATACGTTACTTTATATCGACATCAATCTAAAAAGAATCCCTTAAAAACCGAATGACAAGCCCCATACAGGTTTGAAACAGGGCGGGATCATAGCGTGGCCCTTCATCCCTTAAAAAAGCGTGCTGGGCATTGAATTCATGCCATTCGTACTGAACCTCTGCTTTTTCCAGGGCTTCACGAATCAATTGCCGACCCGCAAAAGGGATATGGGGATCCTGTTTTCCCCATGTAAACATAACCTTTCCCTTGATATCCTGAAATCGTTTCAAGGTATCATCCCTTTGCCCCTTACCAAGGGTGGCATCATGCACATTGGTGGCATAAAAACAGACAGCTGCTGATATTTCAGGGTTCAGGGCAGCTCTTAACGCTAAATGCCCTCCTAGACATACCCCCATTGATCCAATCTTGCCATTAGAATAAGGATAGGTTTTTAACCATTCAATAACTGACGTCGTATCGGAATCATAAGCGGAAACAGGTTTTTCAAATTTCAAACAGTTACCCCGATCCGTCCCTTCCTTATCATATTCAAAGGCAACACCTGGATTTTCATATTCATGATAGACTTCTGGAACAATAACAATATAACCCTGCCCTGCTATATAAGATGCCAAACGACGAATTGGCTGAGTTACCTGATAAATTTCGGAGTAAAATATGATCGCTGCATATTTTCCCTCTTTGACAGGTCGGAAAATATGACAACGCATCAAGCCTGTTGGCGTGTTAAGATCCTCTGTCTCATTCGAATAAATAATCACCCATTCATCCTTTTGTTATCATTATTTAAAATATTTTGCGGTTATTAATATCTTATTATTTTCATCAAGCAACCTTAGATATTTTCCACCAATGGAAACTGATTTAACCAATTTTAACTTGTCAAAGAAAAATTCATCCTGCGCATTAACCTGGGGATCCAAACAGGTATTTTGCTGACGTTCAATTTTACTGATTGTAATCTGGTTTCCATTGTTTTGAAAAAATCCAAGAAATTTATTACATAAACCACTTCCATTAATTCGATGTGTATAAGGATTAAAACTTAAATATGTGAATTTCTGATCATTTTGATAGGATTTAATAAATGTTTTTTGATGACTTAAATGTTCAACACGCCATATTGATTCATCAAAAGGAGCTTTACTTTTTGAATCTTGGGCAAAAGCTGAATTTATTCCTGCCCCCAATAACCCCATACCGAAAATCATTACAATAATTTTTTTCATTTAAATTTATCCTTCTATTGCGCTTTCCCATTCAAGTAAATCTACCTAATCATACGAATGAGTTGAAGTAAACAAAATGAATGCAAAACAATCAATGAAAACAAGATCTCATCATATAAACCGTTGCAATTCCGAGAATGGTCAATCCTATTGAACAAATAAGATGCGTAAACACTATAATTCCTGCCCACATAAAACGCCCTTCTTGCATGGAAAGAACAACTTCTGCAGAAAAAGATGAAAAGGTTGATAAACCACCCAAAAAACCCGTAATAATGAAGAGGCGCCATGGTAGCAGGACTGGAATTACCACAAAAATTGCCACGGCAATACCAATAAAATAACCAGCAAGACAATTGGCAGCCAAAGTTCCAAGGGGCAAATAAGGAAAAAAAGCGTTCAAGGCAATCCCCAACCACCAGCGCAACAGACAGCCCAAAGCCCCACCTATACTGACCATCATAATTGAATTGATCATTCATTTACCTTGTTCATACAATTTATTGAATCAATCCTATAAATAAATCATTCAAAATATTAATAATAATTTGATAATCATAAATAAAACTATTCATCAAATTGATATAATTTATTTTTTTATTATCATATTATTACTTATTTCAATTAACTGATCATAAAAATCATGAATATTAACAATATCTTTTATATTAGTTTCAAAGATATTTCTCTCCACTTTTTTTCCCTGTATATTTGAATAGGCCTCAACAAATACCTTTAGATGACCATCCCATGATAATCTAAGCATAAATTGACCGACAAATCTATTTACTGATATTTTCCTTTGATCCGCCTCTTCAACCTGAAGATCCTGTAAAAAAAATAACTTGTCATTATTTGGCAAGGTCTTACACAACCTTCTTAAATTCACCCAATCACTATCATTTAAAAATTCTCTCTCTTTGAAATCCTTTGAAAGATAAGGGGTATCGAATGTATTGCGAATTTCCACTTTAGAAGCATTATAATCCTTAACAAGCCTATTAAATAAATCTGGCAATTCTTTCACGTTGGACTGATATGCCATGATTATAAATTGTATTCTAATTGGATGAACAGATGTCAGGACCGCTTTTTTCAACTTCTCCATATTTTCCAAAAAAATATGTTGTTTGGCACCTTTTCTCAATTGTTCATAAATTACAGAATCAAAGGATTCAAGGGAAATATTGATATGATCTATCCCGGAATTAACAAGCCAATTAAAAAACTGATCTGACATTCTCTTGGCCAGATTAGTTGTAAAAAAAATTTTATTTCTATAAATTTCAGGAACCTTCTCTATATAATCCTTTAATTTGGGATGAAGAGTAGGTTCATGCAGACATGAAAACCAAAATTCACTGTTCCGAATATAAGGCAAAAAACGTAAAGCTGACTCTATAACCTCTTCACTCATAAAATATGTTTTATTTGTCGAGGTATAATCATACAAACAGAATGGGCAGCGTAAGTTACAATTATTAACAATATCCATTGCCATATGTACAAATGGTTGAAATTCCAATCTAATATTTGATGCAAAAGGTATTTTATAATTTGAATTTTTTACTCGAATAACAACATTTTCATGCTCTTTCACACTGATTACACGTGGGAATTTCATATAGAATGCATAATAACAGCTCCCATCTCCAATTTCTTTAATCGTTTCATAATGCAATTTATCAGCTACAGAAGAGACCAGTATTTCATTTGTCTTCTGCAAAATTGCTTCACAAATCAAACGCTGATTAGGAAAATCCTGATTGCATACCCAACCATATGCATATGAATCACTCAATTCATCTACAAATCCTATAAAAGGCTCATGAACTGTAAATAAGGATTTTAATTTCTTTAATAGTTTTTTAGAAATATTATACATTATGCAGATTCATAAAAATGAAGGCTGGCTTTATATAATACATATTCGAAAAAATTACGATAAATAAAATATATTTGTACAGAAATAAAATTGGTGAGCCATAAAAAACAATAAATTATTTATAAAATTTCATGAACGGTTATATATGATCTTCAATTTGATTGATCAATCCTGTACAAAACCAGTAATAATTTCATAATGTTTATATTTATAATATGCAATATTTATGATTGAAATTCAATAAAAGAACCGCTATTAAAAACCCGTAATTAATTTATTAATAAATAATTACATATTTTAGTACTTATTTTAATATATTATTGGATTTATAATGAAAAACTGTTTTTTTTACTAGCAACCACGGGATTACTAGCCGGATGTGCGGGTGGTAAATCACCCGTGGGACTAGCTTTAATCAGTAATGTAAAAGGCTCTATTTCAGCAACTGATCACACTGTCACCTCAAAAAAAGGCGCAAGTTGTGCCCACAATCTACTAGGTATTGTTGCAAGCGGGGATGCATCAATTGATTCTGCCAAAAAGAAGGCAGGCATAACAAAAGTTTCTTCTGTTGATTATAAAACCACAGGTATTTTCCCTTTTTATGGAAAAACCTGTGTCAATATAAAAGGGGAATAACTTCCTTTATATAAATAATTAACTTTTTTGGAAGTTGTTTATGAATTATTAATATAAACAATTTCTAAAAAGTGTTTTTTTCGCTTTATAAATAAGAAACAACACTTTGCGATCACTTTTAACTTACTGATAATCATGCGATTTAATCATTATCTCCGAGTGTGACAGCGATAAATATGGACTGGCCATCTCTTAAAATCCTCAATAAAACAGTTTTGTCTGTTTTTAGAGATGAACTAATCAACCGGTTCGCCATTTCCGGTTTATCAACATCTTGGTTATTAACGGATACAATGACATCACCGTTCTGCAATCCGGCATGATCAGCTGGGGAATCGTTTTTAATCGAGGTAACAATTACCCCCTTGATTTTTTCATCAATACCAGCCTGTTGCCTTATTTCAGGGGTTAATAATGATAAGGAGACACCCAAACTGCCAGGAGCAGGAGCTGGTGTTTTTTTACTCTTGGTATCCTCGTTTAGATTACCTACCTGAACCTTTACAACTTTCCGCGTGCCATTTCGCAAAATATTCAGATCAATCATTGTATTTGGAGTAATAGCCGCAACCTGGTTGGCAAGATCCCTCGGATTTTCAACCTTTTTATCATTCAAAGAAAGAATGACGTCCCCAACCTTCAATTGGGCCTTTTCAGCAGGACTATTGTTTGCAACAGATGCAATCAAAACCCCTTTTGGTGGAATACCATGCTCAGATGGAGGCAATTTTAACATTTTCACCATTGAAGGTGTGATCATCTGGCCCATAACCCCTAAATAACCACGGGTAACATGTCCTGTCTTTTCCAATTGAGTAACGACATTTTTCACCGTATTTGATGGAATGGCAAACCCGATACCGATTGATCCTCCTGATGGAGATAAAATTGCTGTATTAACACCGATAACCTTACCATCTTGAGAAAAAAGAGGCCCTCCCGAATTTCCACGATTGATTGGAGCATCAACCTGGATAAAGGAATCGTAAGGAGTATCACCGATATCCCTTCCCCGGGCAGATACAATCCCTGCGGTAACGGTACCCCCCAAACCATATGGATCTCCAACTGCAATTACCCATTCACCAGGTTCAATACCATTTGAATCTCCAAGCTGGATAAATGGCAAAGGTTTTTCAGACTGGATTTTTAACAACGCCAAATCTGTTTTTGAATCCCTTCCAATAATTTTTGCCTGATATTTCGCACCAGTCTCCAGGGCAATCGTTATTTTCTTCGCCCCTTTAACAACATGATTATTGGTTACGATATAACCATCAGGCGAAATGATAAATCCTGATCCACGTGCCTCAGCCACCTGCTTGGGCATTTGTTGTGGAAACATGGGAAAGGGAAAAGGAAACGGAAACGGATTCATATTATCATCGCCATTGGGAAATCCATTTCCCATCATTGAATCATCATTGTCTCCGACAACAACCCGTGAGGTAATGGATACAACGGCAGGTTTGACCTGTTTAACCAAATTTACAAAATTAGGCAGATTTTGCGTTGAGGTTACCGGCTTGATCGCATCAGAATGATCCTTTAACAAATCTGTTGCCTGGGCTGAATTATAACCTGTGACTGCACTGCCCAGCACTAAAGAAGCCAATAAACCCTGTTTAATTTTTTTTCCACAAACATGATTTATAAGCTCTAGAACCGTTTGCTTTTTTTTAGAATATTTATCCATAAAATTCCTCGTAATTTCTTTATTTTTACATAAAATTAATTATTTAAGAAATAATATGATGATCAATTATGGCAAAAATTAAAAATTTTTTACCGTAAATTCATAAAAAAATTTCTTAATAATTTTTGACAGGCATGCTCCCGAACACCTCCAATTATTTCGGGATGATACATCGTTTGCTGGTGTGAAAATATACGCGCCCCGTGCTCTATTCCCCCACCTTTTGAATCATATGCTCCAAATACAATTCTTGCGATCCGAGCATGCATTGCAGCAGCGGCACACATAGGACAGGGTTCTAATGTAACGACCAGACTATATCCCATAAGCCGTTTACTCTTGACTTTTAGACAAGCTTTTTTCAAAACGATCATTTCAGCATGCGCCAAAGGATTTTGATGCGCCTCTACCTGATTAAAAGCCTGCGCAACAATCTTGTTTTCCGGTGATAAAACAAGCGCTCCAACCGGAATCTCTCCCCGCTGATATGCTTTCCTCGCAAGATGCAGAGCCTGATCCATTCTCCAGTAAGATTGTTTAGGATACAATGATATCATATCTTAAAATTAATACATGTTATAATTCTATAGTAAATTTTGAATATAGAATATGTCATCTAAATCACCAATTCTTTCAATTAGAAGAACTATTTTCATCTTTAGTTAAAAGATACTTTGACAAAAATATCTTTTTCTTATTAAAAACGTCTATCCAATATATTCCCCTTAATATTCACCGTCTCCATGATTCTTGTATGACAAATTCTTCTTTACCCTTGATTGGCATCACGCTGGATAGTAGTACAATTCCCTTTACAGATAATCACAACATTTGTTCCTATATTCTAGACAGAAACTTAAAAACAAGTGTTCTTGAGGCAGGTGGAATTCCGTTGGGTATTTTTCCAGTCAATCAAAAGAATTTATCAATGATTCTTGACAAAATGGATGGGCTTGTCCTTTATAAAAATAAATTTTCCGACTCTTCAAAAAATCATGATCCCTTTGAACAAAATCTTCTTCAATATGCTTGGGAAAAAAACATTCCCATTCTGGCCATTGCAGGTGGGGCCTGTCACATGACCTTTTTTCTCCAAGGGGAATTATATAAAAATATTCAAACGGAATTGCCTGAAAGCCTTCCCCATATTCAAATAAATTCTCCCTATCAAGGAAGTCACTGCATTCAACTTCAGCCAAAAAGCTGTTTATATTCTTTAACCAAACGAACAAAATGGATGGTAAATTCTTTTCATCAATCTGGAATAAAATCTGCAGGAAAAGGGATCCCAAGTGCCCTTGCCGAAGATAGCACTATCGAAGCAATTGAAGATCCTTCAAGGTTTTTTTTTGTTGGTGTACAATGGCATCCTGAATTTGCTGTTGATTATACTGATCGCAAATTATTTTCAGCACTAATTGCCAAGGCCAGAACCTATGCCCAAAACAGATCCTGATTCTCCCAATCTCTCATTTTCAAAAGGAGAACGCATTGCCAAATGGCTTGCACGTGCAGGTGTGGCATCCAGAAGAGATGCTGAGAAACTGGTTTCGGAAGGTAAAGTCTTTATTAACCAACAGCAAATCACCCAACCCGCCACCTTTGTCTCGAATAATGACAATGTCTATGTTAATGGAAAACTCATTGCTTATCCAGAACATTCTCGTTTGTGGCGATATCACAAACCTGTTGGCCTGATAACCACCCACAAAGACCCAGAGGGACGACCCACTGTTTTCGGTGCACTCCCGCCCAACATGCCGCGTGTTATCAGTGTAGGTAGATTGGATTTAAATAGTGAAGGCCTTCTACTACTCACCAACGATGGCTCCCTGGCAAGGCAGCTGGAACTTCCCTCCAATCACTGGGTGCGTCGGTATCGGGTCCGGGTATTTGGTCATATCGTACAAGCAAAACTGGATCAGCTAAAATATGGCATTACAGTTGAAGGAATACACTATTCCCCAATCATTGCCAAAATCGATTCACAAAAAGGAATGAATGCTTGGCTTACAGTTTCATTACAAGAAGGTCGTAACCGGGAAATCAGACGTGTTATGCAACATTTTGATTTACAAGTTAATCGTCTAATCCGAATTGCCTATGGACCTTTCCAGCTGGGTTCATTACCAAAAAATAGTCTTGATGAGGTTTCAGGAAAAGTCATTAAAGAGCAAACGGGTAAACACATACCTTTATCCAGAAATAAATAGATATATGCGAATTATTGCCGGTAAATATAAGGGTACACATTTGTACCCCCCTGCTGGTCTGGAAACCCGTCCAACGGCCGATCGTGTAAGACAAACATTATTTGACATGCTTATACATGCAGAATGGGGAGGACAATATTTTTTGCAGGACAGCCTTGTTCTCGATGCTTTTGCCGGAACGGGTGCCTTGGGTATTGAAGCTTTGTCCAGGGGGGCAAGAAAAGGTTTTTTTTGTGAAAAAAATAAATCAACTCGTCAGATTTTAGAAAAAAACTTGACCCGTTGTCATTGCCATTTGAATAGTGTAATTTACAGTGATTATCAGGCCCTGCCAATAACTGAACACCACTGCAACCTGGTTTTCTTGGATCCCCCATATCGAAAAAACCTTATACCTTATACACTCAAGACGCTAGAAAATAAAAATTGGCTTTCCACCCGATCCATTATCATTACAGAAATTGCACAAGATGAAAATCTTATGCTAAATGATAATTATCATATGTTAGCTGAACGAAATTTCAAAAATACATGCCTAAAATTTTGGGTAAAAAGAAAATAACCAAGGGTATATTTCAGTTTTATAACCATATAAAAATAAATAAACCCCTGTAAGGATTTGGATAATTACTGTGCCTAACCAGAATAAAATTGGAAAAAACACGACTTCAAAATTTCAATCTTCATTCAGTAAAAGGCTGATACAGGCAAGCGGCTGGATTCTATGGATATTTGCCTTGTTACTTATGCTGGCATTGATCAGTTACAATCCTTATGACCCTTCATTCAATACCTCGTCAAACCAGCCTCCCAGCAACTTGCTCGGTTATATTGGATCCCATTTGTCAGATATTTTAATTCAATGGGTTGGAATAGCCAGTTTTTTCCCGGTGCTCGTTTTTATTGCATGGGGTTGGCGCATCATACGATTTCAATATTTAAAAGGGATAATTATCCGTTTTATAGCCATGATTATTGCCATACCAGTCATGGCTGCGCTAATTGTGGCAACCATCCTACTATTTTCAGGCAACAAAGTTCCTACGCTTGTTATTCCACCTGGATTGGGGGGATCAATTGGTTACGTGATCGCGAGAACATCTTTGATAGCGGCTCAGGATACACTTGGCATTATGGGAAAAATCTTGATCTGGGTTTTAAGCGCCATATTTTGTTTGCTGTTAATCCCTCTAACAATGGGATTGTCAAAACAGGAATGGAAAAAAATCATAGGTTTTTTCAAAAAGATCTTTCAATTTTTCTATTATACTTTACTCAGGAAATCTAAACCTGCCGAACCAGAAACTGATCATTATATCAATAATTCTTATAATGTCCCTCCACGAACCTACAACCATTCGCCTTTTAAATCCAATCCAGATATCCTGAAGGAAGAACAAACCTATACCCCTCCCGCCTATCAGGATTCTGTCAGGGAAACAACCCATGCCATTCAGCCTTATGCAAAAAAACAGAAACCCTCTTCACTGGCACCAGACAACACACCTATTTTCAACCCGGAGGACGATCAGGAAGATGCCCAGAATAATTATCGGCCGGCATCGCAGTCCTTGATAACAAAGCAAGAAACAACAGTATCCACCACAGTTAATAAAAATGAGCAACCTCTGAGAGAATTAACAAAACCCACCGAATCAATAGAATATGGAGATACCCGGCAACCTGACAAACCTTATGAAAAAAGGGAAACTACGCCCATAAAAAATAAAGGTATTTTTTCCCTGCTCCATAAACCTCTTAAGGAACACTTTGTATCTTCCAATAATGCATCTGAATCTCACCCTCCCTCATTTGAAGAACAATCAGGAAACAGTTGGTCTTTTCCTTCCCTTTCCCTGTTAAAACCCAATTTAAATCACGAAAGCAATAAACCTACACCTGAAATGCTTCATGCCAATGCTCGCATGCTGGAAACCATTTTGGATGATTACGGGGTAAAAGGCACTATAGGTAATATTCTACATGGCCCAGTAGTAACTTTATATGAATTGGAACCGGCTCCAGGTATCCGGTCTGCTCGTGTCATTGGCCTGTCCGATGATATCGCCCGCTCTCTTTCCGTTATATCAGTGCGCATTGCCACCGTTCCAGGCAGAAATATCATCGGGATTGAGGTTCCCAATAATATTCGTGAAATTGTATATTTTTCCGAACTGCTTAATACAGAAAACTGGTACAGAAATTCTGCACGTTTATGTCTGGCTTTGGGGAAAAACATTTTTGGTGAGCCAATTTATGCAAATCTTGCAAAAATGCCACATCTATTAATTGCTGGAACCACCGGTTCAGGGAAATCAGTGGGCGTTAATGCCATGATTCTATCCTTATTATATCGCCTGTCTCCTGATGAATGCCGTTTGATCCTAATTGATCCAAAAATGCTAGAGCTTTCTGTATATGAAGGTATTCCCCATCTTTTGACCCCTGTTGTCACCGATCCGCACAAAGCCTTGTCTGCCTTGAAATGGGCGGTAAGGGAGATGGAAAGACGTTATCGTCTTATGTCCCAGCTTGGAGTCAGGAATATTGATGGTTATAACCAGCGCATAACCAATGCAAAAAATCAAAGCAAGGTCATGACAAGACGCATACAAACAGGCTTTGATCCTGAAACTGGTAAACCAACATTTGAGGAACAGCAAATTCCCCTTGAACATTTTCCCTATATCGTTATCGTCATTGATGAAATGGCTGATCTCATGATGGTGGCCGGCAAAGATATCGAAGCTGCCGTTCAACGTCTTGCGCAAATGGCTCGAGCTGCCGGAATACATGTTATCATGGCAACACAGCGTCCTTCCGTTGATGTAATTACCGGGACCATTAAGGCCAATTTCCCCACTCGTATCTCTTTTCAGGTAATCAGCAAATTTGACAGCCGAACTATTCTTGGTGAACAAGGAGCCGAACAATTATTGGGACAGGGAGACATGTTATTCATGCAGGCGGGTGGACGTATTGAACGCATTCATGGTCCCTTTGTCTCTGATGAAGAAGTTGAACGGGTTGTTCAGCATTTACGCACACAGGGTGAACCGATTTATGTTGAAGATGTTACCGTTGACCCTGTGGAAGATAATAATGGACGTTCAGGCGGTAATAATGATGAATTATATAACCAGGCAATCAATCTTGTTTTAAGAGAGGGAAAGGCTTCCACCTCATTTATTCAACGTCATTTATCCATCGGGTATAATCGAGCAGCCAAAATTATTGAACAAATGGAAAAAGAACGGATTGTCAGTCCTGCCAACCATGTTGGTAAACGTGAGATCCTTATTAAAAGATCAGAATAAGGGGAAGATTCTTTACCTTGCTTCCTTTTAGAATTCTTTATCAAGATAACTATTATATTATCATTGACAAACCTGCTGGAATGCCTGTGTATTCGAGCGATAAAAATGATTCCATTCCCTCTGTCGAAAAATTTTTTCCCCTGTTATCAAGACGAAAGGAAGGGCCATGGCTAGTGCACCGTTTAGACCAGGATACAGCTGGATGTTTATTAATAGCCCTACGCAAGCAAGCCCTAATCAAGGCCCAAGCCTGTTTTGCGCAACATAAAGTAAATAAAGTCTATTGGGCCATTGTTCAGGGTAGACCGAAAAAATATTCCGGTATCATTACATCACCCCTTTTAAAAATAACACAAAAGGGCCAATGGAAAATGATACAAGATAATAAGGGTCAGAATGCACTGACAAAATGGAAATTTTTGAAAGGCGATAATACATGCAGTTTAATTGAACTTAATTTACAAACGGGTAGAACCCATCAGGCCAGAGCCCATTGTTCCATTATGGGACATCCAATTATCGGTGATACAATATATGGTGCCAAGAAATATTCATCCATTCCATTATCATTATTGAGTCGAACCCTAACGCTTCAATTGGAAACAGCCATTTCTGCTACGGCTCAGCCACCACAACATATGCTACATTACATAAATAAATTCAGCATATATAAAAAGTCTTAACCCTCAAGATCAAGACTTTTATATTTAAATTCTATGTCGAGAAAATTTTTTTAATGACATTATCAACACTTTTATGCCAATCCGGTAACCGTATGGCAAAAGTTTTATAAAGCTTGTCCGTATTCAACCTTGAATCCTGCGGTCTTTTTGCAGGAGTTGGCCAATCTTCAGTTTTTATAGAAGTAATGGAAGGCATTTTTTGTCCATAACGCTCTGCCTGTCTCAATGCATATACAGCCAAATCATACCAGGTCGCATCACCCGTTCCAACAGCATGATAAATACCGCTCCAATTATCCTGCCATTTTTGACCGACAATCCGATCTGCTATTTTCATAATCGTCCAAGCCAAATCATCAGAACAGGTTGGATTTCCCTTCTGATCCCCTACAACACGAAGCGCTGGATTTTTGGCTCCCGCATTAATGATAGTACGAACAAAATTTTTTCCGTGTTCCGAATAAACCCAAGCTGTCCTCAATATAATTGCATGAGGATGAGCCTGTAAAATAGCCTTCTCTCCTGCAACCTTACTTGCCCCATATACTGTTTCGGGAGAAATTGGATCCGTTTCAACATAAGGAGTCCCCTTTTCACCAGAAAATACATAATCTGTTGAAATATGAATCATGGGAATATTACATCCTGCACATAATTCAGCTAAATAGGCAGGCCCATCGCTATTGACCAAATAGGCTTCATCTCGATGATCCTCTGCCGCGTCAACAGCCGTCCATGCTGCCGTATTTACAACAAGGTCAGGTCTATCTTGCTCAAAAACTCCGCAAATCGTATTATGTTGTGTAAAATCAAACTGTGGACGGCCGATGAACTTTAAGCGTTTATCATGCAAATTCCGTAAAGATTCTGCCAATTGTCCATTTTTCCCGCCAATTACTAGAATTGTCACCAGTTTATCCTTTTATGAATATGAAAACCAATTCTTTGCTGCTGAAAATGATGGATTTTGCATATCTTTTTCTGATAAAATCGCATCATTTCCAGCGATTGGCCATTCAATGCCAATTTCTTTACAATTCCATAAAACAGCACGCTCACTGGCTTTATTATATAAATTTGTACATTTATATTGTACCATAACGTTTTCTGTTAACGTACAAAAACCATGTAAAAATCCTGGTGGTATCCACAATTGAGACCAATTGTCAGCTGATAATTCCGCAGCAACCCATTTCCCATATGTCGGAGAACCCGTTCGCGCATCAATAGCCACATCCCAAATCGAACCTTGCGTACATCTTACCAACTTCCCTTGTTCATAAGGGCCTAACTGACAATGCAAACCCCTCACAACACCTTTCTGAACAGAAAGGCTTTGATTATCCTGCACAAAAGGCAAATCAATCCCGACTTCTTTTAATCGCTGTGCATTATAGGTTTCTGAAAAAAATCCGCGATTATCCTGAAAGCGAGGAGGTGTTATCAATAATACTTCTGAAATGGCTAATTTTTCTATTTTCATGACAAATATTTCTTACTTTTAATAATTAATTACTTTTGATTAAAACCTTCGTTTGCAACATCCATCAACATTCTCCCAAGGTCTGTTTTATTCAATTTTTTTGCAATTGCACGTAATTGCTCCGCATTAATAAATCCTCTATGATAGGCCACCTCAGCAGGAGATCCCACCAAAATCCCTTGTCTTGCCTGAATCATTTGCACAAAATTTCCCGCCTGCATCAAACTGGCGGGAATACCGGCATCCAACCAAGCACAACCCCGACCCAGACGCTCTACATGTAAATTGTTATTTTCAAAATAAATTTTATTTAAATCCGTGATTTCATATTCACCACGTGCTGATGGTTTAATTTTTTTTGCATATTCTGTAACCCTTGAATCATAAAAATACAGTCCTGTCACAGCCCAGTTTGAAGGAGGATCTTTCGGTTTCTCTACAATCTGGGTTACCTTGCCATTTTCATCAAATGTCACAACACCATACCGTTCAGGATCACTAACCTGATAACTGAATATCGTTGCACCGGATTTTCGTTGAACCGCCTTTTGCAACAGCTGACTTAAATGTGAAGCAAAGATCAAGTTATCCCCCAGCACCAGGGCACAAGGGGAAGCATCCAACCACTCTTCAGCTAAAACAAAGGCTTGTGCAATACCTTCAGGTTTGGGTTGAACACAATAGTCAAATTTCATTCCAATATCAGAACCGTTTCCCAATAATCTTTTGATTTGTGGTATATCATGAGGGGTAGAAATAATCATGATTTCCCGAATACCCGCCAGCATTAATGTTGTCAGCGGATAATAAATCATGGGTTTGTCATATATAGGCAATAACTGTTTACTGGAAACAGCTGTCAAAGGATATAACCTTGTACCTGATCCACCAGCCAGTAATATACCCTTTATTGATTTTTCATGCTGATTTGTCATTGTTTTATTCCCAACCGTTGTCCAGCATAATGTTTTTGACGAATATTTTTCCACCAATCCTCATGATTCAAATACCATTGAATCGTTTTACGAATTCCTTCTTCAAAATTGTGTTTTGCTTTCCATTTTAATTCGGTTTGTGCATGGACTGGATTTATTTCATATCTAAAATCATGACCTGGACGATCCGTCACAAAATGAATCAACCGCTCATATTTTCCCTGAGGATCAGGCTTCAGTTCATCAAGAATATGACAAATCGTTTGCACAACCTCCAGATTAGTTCTGGGTTGTTGGGCACCAATTGCATAAGTTTCTCCCGGAATTCCAAGCTCTATAGCTTTTACAAGCGCTTCAGCATGATCCTCAACATACAGCCAGTCTCTTATATTATCTCCCTTACCATAAACTGGTAGAGCCTTGCCTTCCAAGGCATTGATAATCATTAACGGGATTAACTTTTCTGGAAAATGCCAAATGCCATAATTATTTGTTGTGTTTGTCACAAAAGTTGGAAGTCCATATGTATGAAACCAAGCCCTAACCAGATGATCTGAAGCTGCTTTTGAAGCAGAATAAGGACTGCGCGGATCATAAGGGGTTTGTTCTGTAAATGGGGGATCTCCAGACTGTAAAGTACCAAAAACTTCATCTGTTGAAATGTGATGGAAACGGAATTTTCTTTGTCTATCTACTGACATTGCTCTCCAATATTCATAAGCAGCCTGTAATAAACAATATGTTCCATGAATATTGGTCCGAATAAACACTTCAGGCCCATCAATCGAACGATCTACATGAGATTCTGCAGCCAGGTGCATTACTGCATCAGGCTTGAATTGGTTAAATATTTTTTTTAATGAAATAAAATCAGTAATATCAGTTTTGCAAAAAGAATACCGGCTATTTCCAGCTATTTCTGCCACATTATCAAGAGAAGCCGAATACGTTAGGATATCGATATTAACCACTTCATGCTGCGTATTTTTTATAAGATGTCGAATCACAGCTGAACCAATAAAACCACATCCTCCAGTGACTAAAATCAACATTATTAATGTACCTTAAATAATTTTTTTGTATTTTATATTATAAATTTATTGAATATCTTCAAAATATCTTAAAAATTTATAATAATTAAATCAAACCAATTTGCAATTTATGATATAAATACCCATATTTTTTGACTATATAAAGTATATCATTGCTTATGTCTAACAATAATTTTAGTTTCATAGACCATCCTGATTCTATTGGTGATACGACACGTTTCTGGTTTATTCGTCATGCAATTGTTAATGAAAAGGATCGTTCTTATCTTTATGGTACTAAAGATGTTCCAATCTGTCCTACACATTTAAAAAAACAACAAACATACTATCAGTTTCTGGCCAAGAAATTACCCAAGACACAACTTTGGTTCATTACCAGCCTTTCCCGTACAAGAGATACGGCCTTACAAATTCAAAAGGCGGGTTATGGATCTGAGAATTTACAAATCGAAAATGCTTTTCTGGAACAGAATCTTGGAGCCTGGCAGGGTCTATCACATGTTACAGTTGAAAAACACCGAAAATTTTCTGCGCATCCTTTTTGGCCCTTCTCAGCCGAAGAAACTCCACCCAAAGGTGAAAACATGAATGATGTCCATCAAAGAGTCAGTTGCAAAATGGAGGAATTTAGCAGAATATACACAAATAAAGATATTATTGTCATATCTCATGGCGGGGCTATTCGGGCTGCCCTTGCCTATGCTTCAAAAATCCCGGTTAATTCAGCATTATCCTTTGCCATTTATAACCTTTCCATTACTCTGATAGAAAAAACACGTGAACATTGGCATATTATTACGGTAAATGATATGATTTAGCCTTTTATTTTTCTAAAAAAAATTACTATATATTTTAACTTAAAAAAAAATTGCTAAGGCATTATCTCTTTAATGCCCTGAAAAACTGAAAATAACAAAATCTGTTTACTTGAAACTATGGAATAAAGAGTGCCAAAGAATAAAATCCCTTCCTATAGAGGCAGTTTAAGGCGGTCAGGATATAACGTATTAAAATTATTAAGCGGAAAGATCATCAATGTTCCTCTTGGTTTAGCCCAAATTTATTTAACAACCCGACTCATTGGTGATAAAGGATACGGTTTTCTGGTTCTTATATACGCTTTTGGCCAGCTTGTGGGCGATGTGGCAGAATTTCAATCATGGCAGACTGTCTTGCATTACGGTCTTAAACCCTATCAAAATAAAGATCTTCCCCTTTTTCAACGAGTGTTGCGATTTTCTTTTTTACTTGATGCATGCAGTGCTACCTTTGCCTTGGTCGTCAGTGTTCTGATTGCCATAAATTTCAGCAATATTTTGGGGTGGCCACCTGAATGGCATTATCTGGGTATCATTTTCAGTTTTTCTGTTTTATTTACGACAAGTGCAACAGCCAATGGCGTTTTATTATTATTGAACCGTTATGATTTACTGGCCATTCAAGGGACAACAACAACAACAGTTCGGTTCTTGGGCATCGCTTTTCTTACCCTTATTCATGGTGGTATGTTGGGAGCAGTTATTGTCTGGACTTTTGCCACTTTCATGAATTTCATTACTATTTTGGTCACCGCTTTGTACCAACTTTACAAGCAAGGTTTTTTAAAAGGATTTTTCAATCGTATTAATGATGGGCTTACCAAAGATTTACCCGGGATATGGAAATTTGCCTGGAATACCAATATAAACATGACTTTTTCCCTTGTTTCCGCCCATATAACCGCTCAAATTATTGGAAGTATGCTTGGTACTGTTCAAAATGCACGCTATTCGATTGCCAATAAAATTTCAGAAGCGATTGCAAAACCTGTCATTATGCTACAATCTACATTATATCCGGAAATGACCCGCTCATGGCAGGGCAGCAAACCATCGCACCTTTATAAAATGGCCTTGCAAATCACTCTTTTAACCGGCGGTATCATTTCCGTTATTTTTCTCATTCTACCTTATATTGCACCATATATCATTTCATTATTACTTCATAAATCCACCACACCTGAAACCCTTCATTTACTATATTGGTTGGCTGGTGCAAAAGCAGTTATCCTATGGGGGATTTCCTTGGAACCCATTTTAATCACAACAGGAAATACCAAAGGGGCATCCATTTCTCGTGGAATAAACAGTTTCATTTATATACCAATGTTGATTATTTTTATTCAAAAATGGGGGATACAGGGGATTGGACCAGCCACCCTAATTTCATCTGTATTACTGGTTATTTCCCAAATCCTTTTTGTTATAAAATATAAAAAGAAAACTATAACACAATAATAAATCCTGCATTATTATGAATAATATTTTTATTAAATATTATAATATTGTTTAATGCTCATTAATTTTTTTATTATTTAAATAACCAAAATTCTAAAACATGAATTTTAAACTCATAATATGGGGCTTTTAACTTAAAAATACATATTTCTCAAAATTATATTTGATAAATAAAAATTTCTGTATCAAGAAAATGGTGGGCGCACAAGGGTTCGAACCTTGGGCCCGCTGATTAAGAGTCAGCTGCTCTACCAACTGAGCTATGCGCCCCACACAGAACTTTTATCAAGAAGCGATCAAAAATACAAGATGAATTCAGTAATTAGACTGAACTTTCCTTATAAAATTTAAAAATTAAATTCTCCGCTTTTCCCACCCTTTTTAAAAACAAGATGAATGTTATGCATGACCATTCTTTTATCTACCGCTTTAAGCATATCATAAACGGTTAACAATCCTACAGAAACCCCTGTCAACGCTTCCATTTCAACTCCTGTTTTGCCCTCTGTATCAACAGTAACCCGCATATGCACAATATGTTTGCTTTCTTCCAATTCAAATTCCACTTTTAGATGATTTAGCGATAATGGATGACATAAAGGGATCAAATTTGAAGTCTGTTTGCTGCCCTGTATGGCGGCAATTCTTGCTATACCTAGTATGTCACCCTTATGACTGTTTCCTTTTTTCAAAAGTTCAAAAGCTTCCTGAGACATCTGGATTGACCCCCCAGCCATGGCAGTTCTTTTCGAGATTTTCTTATCTGCGACATCAACCATGTGAGCTTGCCCAGACTCATCAAAATGCGTCAATTTACTCATGATATTCTTCCTATATTAATCTTTAAACTCATTCTAGCAGATGCTATATATATAATATGATAAAAATCCGTTATTTTGGTTTTCTTAAAGATATTTTACAAATTGAAGAGGAAGAAATTACCTGGGACAACGGTAATTCACAAGATTTACTCAATTTTTTAAGAAGCCGCAATGCCTCTTGGTCGGACGCCTTGGCAGAAGAAAACATTTTCCGCCTGGCCATTAATCAACGCATTATCTATCAACCCACTCCCCTTCATCCTGATGATGAAGTTGCCATTCTACCTCCTGTTACAGGAGGTTGAATTGTTCTCTGTCAAAATACAGACCCAACCTTTTTCACAAGAGGAATTTCGAAAAAAGATTCACGCTTTCAATTGCGGCGCAATTGTCAGCTTTACCGGTATCGTCAGGGGGTTTGATGAAAAAGAACCGCTTGATTATCTTTATCTTGAACATTTTCCGTCTGTAACTGAACAAGAAATTGAACGAATAATTCATTTGGCAAAAAAACGATGGGATATACAGGGTTGTCAGGTTATACACCGCGTGGGGAATTTACGGGTAGGAGAAGAAATCGTTTTGGTTCTGACAGCGGCCAGTCATAGAAAGGCTGCATTTGAATCTGCTGAATTCATAATGGATTATTTAAAATCAGAAGCTCCATTCTGGAAAAAAGAATTTTTTAGAAACGGACAGTCAAGATGGGTCAGGGCCAAATCATACGATTTAAAAGAAAAAGAACGATGGTCCAGTCATGAATGATAAAAATATTGCCGCCTTTATTCTGGCAGGTGGGGAAGGTCGGCGTGTAGGACGTCAAAACAAAGGATTGCTTTCTCTTAATGGTCATCCCCTTGTCAATCATGTTATCCAACGTATTCAACCACATGTTCAAAACATTTTGATAAGCGCAAACAATCATATTGAAACTTATCAATCTTTTGGTTTTCCAGTCTACCAGGATCTCCCCCAATGGAAAGGAAAAGGTCCCCTGGCTGGCATTGTCAGTCTTTATTCCTTTATTCCCGCTCATACAGATTACATATTGGTTGTTCCCTGCGACACTCCCTTTTTACCCGCGAATCTAGTTTCCTCACTTTATCACGCATTGATATCAAATCCAGACTTGCTAATTGCGTACGCAGCGACACCAAAACAGATTCATCCAAGTATCTTCTTATGCAAACCCTGTACGAATGACTATCTTGCCAATCATTTAAATCATCAGCATTATAGCCTTAAATCATGGATATCTGCACACCCAAATATAAAAGTGAATTTTCATGATGAACATGAATTTACCAATATTAACGACCTTGACACATTAACCCGTTATCAACAAGGCAGGCACCATGCTAAAAAACTATGATGAGGCCCTTGAAGAACTTCTGCAAAGAACCTCTATTAAACAACCCATAGAAGATTATCCCCTTTTAAAGGCAAATCATCTAGTTCTTGCTGAAAATATTTATGTTCAATATGACACACCTTTTTTCAGCAATAGTGCCATGGATGGCTATGCTCTGGGTGGTGATCCTTGTCAATGTTCTGAATGGCAAATTACAAACCGGATTGCAGCAGGAGATCCCCTGTCCAATGCCACCCTTCAAACTGGTGAAGCCGCCCGAATTTTTACCGGAGCTCCAATTCCCCCCGGAACCAGCGCTGTAATCCAGCAAGAAAATACAAAAATTGAAAACAACACCCTAACTCTTACCTCGCAGATCAAAAAAGGACAAAATATACGCTATCAAGGGGAAGAACTAAAAAAAGGTGATATACTGCTTACACAAGGCCATAGGCTTACGCCCGCAAGTGTTGCCTTACTGGCAAGTCAAGGCTATCAAAATGTCAAAATATATAAACCTTTAACCATTTGGGTTTATTCCACAGGAAATGAATTGATCAATCCAGGTCAGCCTCTATCTTCTGGCAAGATTTTTGATGCAAACCGTTATCTTTTGATAACCTGGCTTCAAAAAACCAGACATCATGTCATTGATGCAGGCATTCTTCCCGATAATCGGGATAAAACTGAAATCGCATTAAAAAAAGCCGCTAAAGAAGCAGACATCATTATCTCATCTGGTGGAGTTTCGGTTGGTGAAGAGGATCACGTTCATGCCGCCTTACAACAGCTTGGCCAACTCATTTTCTGGAAACTTGCCATTAAACCCGGCAAACCTTTTGCCTGGGGACAAATCAATAGCAAAATATTCTTTATGTTACCCGGTAATCCTGTCAGCACCCTTGTCACCTTTCAACAACTTGTTATTCCCGCTTTACGACATCTTGCCGGCGAAACATTACAGAATTGCCTGCCAAAAACTATTCTTGCTCAAGCCCAATTTGAAAAAAGGAAAACCCAAGCAAGACGGGAGTTTTTACGGGTGCGGGTTGATTATTCTCAATCACCTGCTCATGTTAGTCTTTTAAATAATCAGGGTTCTGCCATGTTGGCAACATTTTCCCAGGCAAATGGATTGGCAGAAATTCCGGAAAATACCCCTGTTCATAAAGGAGACTTTATAAAAATTTATCCACTTGACTATTCTCTTTAGACTTTATTGATAGGAAAATATAAAATGACAGCAATAAAAATTGGTTTGGTTTCTGTCAGTGATAGAGCCAGTCAGGGTATATATGAAGATAAAGGTTTACCTGCCTTGAAAAATTGGCTGAATAAAGCGGTTCTTAACGAAAAACAATATATTGAGCATTTAATTCCTGATGAACAGGATCTGATTGAAAAAACATTAATTGATCTGGTCGATCATCAAGATTGTCCCCTTGTTTTAACCACGGGCGGTACAGGGCCTTACATCCGAGATGTGACACCTGATGCAACTCTGGCCATCGCAGATAAGGTTATGCCCGGTTTTGGTGAGCAAATGCGTCAAGTCAGTTTATATTTCGTGCCAACCGCCATTCTGTCACGACAAGTGGGCGTAATCCGTAAAAAAAGCCTGATACTAAACCTGCCCGGACGTCCGAATGCCATTCGTGAAACGTTGGAAGGGGTAAAAGATCAAGATGGCAAGGTTCTTATACATGGAGTATTTGCCGCGGTTCCAATGTGTATCGATGTAATTGGTGGACCCAGGATTGAAACAGATGAAAAAGTCGTAAAAGCTTTTTTACCTAAAAAATAGGACTGTCAACCTATCCTCCTGTCTTTGACATAATACGCATAATTTTATTGGGCTGTTTTAAAAAATCATGTTCTTTTGGCTTTAGTTCTATCGCTTCTTGAATGACCTGATCCAGTTCTTTATCACTACAATGATTTCTTAATAACGGCCTTAACGCAAAGTTGTTATCCTGTCCCAAACACATATAAAGGGTTCCATCAACCGACAATCTAACCCGATTGCATGTCGCACAAAAATGCTGTGATAACGGTGTAATTAATCCCAGACATACATTACCTGTTGATGTTTCCCAGTAACGCGCCGGACCATTTCCTATTATCTTCATCGTTGAACGCAAATCGTAATGTTTCCTTAATTCTTGTATAATGGGTTGTAGCGAGACAGTTGTCATATTTTGCCCGGTTTTTCCCATTGGCATGACTTCAATCAAACACAGAATAAACCCGTGTTCAATACAAAATTCGAGCATTCGTTCAATTTCTGCCATATTCTTGTCTGGCAATACAACCATGTTAATCTTTATTTTATGAAAACCCAGTTGTTTTGCTGTTCGCAGACCCTCCATAACCTGCTCTAGACAATCCAGACCTGTAATATCCTCTATATTTTTACGATTCAAGGAGTCAAGACTTATGTTCAAACGATCTAAGCCAGCCTCAAACAATGATTTGGCATGGGATGTCAGCAAGGTTCCATTCGTTGTAATGGATAAATCCTCCACCTCATCAATTTTTTTAATTCGATGCACCAGATCTGTTAGGTTTTTGCGAACCAACGGTTCACCACCAGTCAAGCGAAAACGTTTTGTACCTAATCTTACAAACGCACGAACAACACGCATTAATTCATCAAAAGTGAGCCAATGGTCTGGAGTTTCAAAATCATTAAATCCTTTCGGAATACAATAAGAACATCTTAAATTACAGCGATCCGTAACAGAAATTCTTAAATAATCAATTGTTCTACCAAATTTATCAATCAGCATCAGAAGCTCAGCCACGTCATAATTGCAATAAAGACTTTGTAGTTATGAATTTTATATATGTGTTTAAAAATCAAAAAAAAGACTTAAATATTTCTAAAAAATCATTATAGATAAAATACAATCAAACTATTATTTATTAATTCATCTAATAATTACTATTTTTTCCCAAATGTAAGATATCCTCACCAAAACACTCTACATCCTCATCATCGTGCGATATAACCATCATCAAGCATTGTAACCGTTGTTGAATATCTCTTATTTCATACCGCAATTTGCGTCGCAAGCGACTATCAAGCATTGAAAACGGTTCATCTAGTAACAACAAATCGGGTTGCGCAACCAATGCCCTGGCCAATGCAACCCGCTGTTGTTGCCCCCCCGACAATTGATATGGATAATATTCAGCATAGTTCAGGATTTCCAAGCGATTCATCCAGTCCTTAACAATTGCAAAATCCTGACTGACACGGGGATTAAATATTCCCTTGACAAGTGAGAAGGAAATATTCTGTTTGACTGTTAAATGCGGAAAAAGACTATAACCTTGGAAAAGATAAGCAAGTTTTCTCTCCTGAGGGGCCAGATTGATTTTACGTTTCTGATCAAAAAAGATTTTATTATTAATTTTTATCAACCCGCAATCTGGTGAATTTAATCCCGCTATTATTTTAAGCAATGTTGTTTTTCCAGATCCAGATGGGCCAAATATCACCACTGAACGATTTTGAGAATAAAAATCAACATTGAGCTGAAACATATGATGATGATTTTTCATTATTTTTTTGAGATTTATTTGAAATATCATGATCAATAAATTGAATTATGCATAACATTCAGCCGTTTAGCCATAAATAAAACAAAAATGCAAACAGCGGATAAAATCAAGACGGATATATTTGCGGCATGATCCTGTCCCGCTTCAACGGCTTCATAGATTGCCAAAGATAGGGTTTGCGTTTTTCCGGGAATATTTCCGGCAATCATCAGGGTTGCACCAAATTCACCCAAAGCTCTGGCAAATGCCAGTAATAAACCTGCCATAATACCACGCCAAGCCAAAGGTAAGGTTATACGGAAAAAAATCGCCATATCAGAAATAGTCAATACCCGTGCAGCCTGTTCATAACAAGGATTGATTGATTCAAAGGCACTTCTGGCGGGTTTGAATATCAAAGGAAAAGTCACGACAATAGCGGCTAAAACAGCCCCCTGCCACGTAAATATAAGACTAAGATGAAAATATTTTCCCAATATTTGTCCTATCCAACCATGCTGTCCAAACAATACTAACAAATAGTATCCCAATACAGTCGGCGGCATAACCATTGGCAATGTAAAGACAATATCTAAAAATTCCTTACCATAAAAACGATACCGAGCAATAAAATATCCTGCAGGTATTGCCAGAAACATATTGATCGAGACTGCGAAAACTGCAATTTTCAAGGATAGAAAAAGAGCCGTCCAGGTAAAATTTATTCCCATGAACAATTACCGAACAGCAAATCCGTATTGTCTAAAAATTCTCTGACCTTTAACTGAAAATAACAGGTCCATGAACGCCTTAGCCTGATTCGGGTTTTGAGTATTTTTAACCAAGGCAACTGGGTACTGAACGGGTTTTGGCAAAGGAACCCGATAAAGTATTTTAACTTTATCTGAAAAAAGTTTTGCATCACTTTCATAAACAAAACCGACATCCACTTCATTACGGGCAACATAATCCAGAACCTGACGGACATTTTGCGCAGGAATGAATTTACCTTGTAATTTTTGCCATAAACCTGCAGCCTGCAATGCATGTTTTGTATAACGACCCGCTGGAACAGTTACAACTTGTCCCAACGCGATCCACTTAATCAAGGGTTTATCTAAATCTGCCAGTTCACGTATCTGTAACTTGCTATGAATAAAAGTCACAAGAACCAAATGATTATTAATAAAATCCTGTCTTGATCCAGGAAAAATCAATCCTTTTTGCTCTGCCATATCCATTGTGCTTTCATCGGCACATGCAAAAAGATCAACCGGGGCACCCTGTGCTATTTGATTCAACAGACTGCCCGAAGAACCAAAATTAAATAAAATTTTATCCTGAGGGTGCGATGTTTCATAGATTTTAGCTATATCTTTAAAAGCATCGCTTAAACTAGCCGCCGCAGAAACAACAATCTCTTTTGCCTGAACGGAATGAAAAAATCCAAAACAAGCCAGAACAACAGCCAATAGTTTAAGCAATCTTAATTCCAGTATTTTGGGATTTTTCATCAATTCACATCTTCACGTTCATGAACGTGGTCTTACCAACTGCCAGCGTCGAGTTACATAACTGACCATGGCAAAGCCACTAAATACATGAACCAAACGAGTAAATGGGAAAATAGCAAATACTGTCATTCCCATAAAAAGATGGAATTTGAAGATTGATGACGCATTCATGATATAGGCCACGGCATCACCTTGAAAGGTAATTGTATGCTGTACCCATGTCATAAGTTGAACCATTTCATGACCGTCCGTATGCTGAGCCGAAACAAAAATTGTTGATAAACCAAGTAACAAAGTCAATAATAACCAGACTAACAACAATTTATCACGCCAGGTACTATTTGCCAATATACGGGCTGAAACAAATCTTCTGTGAATAAGGATCAAAATCCCAACCAAACAGATACTACCCATGATGCCGCCAGCCATCATGGCGAAAATCTGTTTTGCTGAATGGGTAACTCCCAGTGTATCCCAAACCCAGATGGGTGTTAAAAGACCGAAAAGATGCCCAAAAAACAGACCTAAAATACCAATATGAAAACAGATATTTCCAAATCTTAATTGTCCACGATATAAAATCTGGCTGGAATCACTTTTCCATGAATATTGTTCACGTTCAAAACGTACCAAGCATCCAACAACAAAAATTGTTAATACGATATACGGATAAATTCCAAAAATAAATTTATCGAGATAATGCATGACTTGCCCCTTTATTTTCATTGTCTACAGAACAGAGATTACAGGCATTCGTTTGTAAAAGAGGTTCAACTCCCTCAATATTTGGACCAAATTTCTCCATTGCCTCCTCCATATCTTTAACTGGGGGAACTTTTAAAGGTTGAGGTTGAACAGAAGAATAATTGACAAGTAAAGTGAAAATACCCGTATAGACAGACTGACTTTCCCGCAATTTTGACCCGATGTGATCAATCACGTCAATTGATGCCGCCAGTAAATCCTTTGCTTCACCTTCATTACAGACAGATAAAAACTCTAAAAATAAAGGCAAATAATCTGGTAACTCATCAATTACTGAAATATCATAACCGTTTGCCTTATATTCTGACATGAGATTGACCAGGGCTTGCCCCCTTAGACGGTCCTCACCGTGAATATGCTCAAATAAATGCAATGAACATGATGGATTACGATCGAAAAGTGAAACATACTCTTCTTGCAAATCAATCAAATCTTTTTCTTGCAAATGTTCCAATAAGGGAGAAAGCAAGCTCCATTCAACCTCAAGCGTTTTTAAACGTCCCAGGATTGAAGGGAGTGCATCAACCAATTCTTGCTCTGGATAACATAATAAAACTGAAAGTATCTTGAAAATTTCCATCAGCTATTGCTTTCTTTTGCCTTGTTCTGTTCACGATCCTCTACAGCGTCGTGAAAGATAATTGGAGAAACCTTTTTGCCAAAAAGACTTGCCTTATTCACCCCGTCAGAACATCCATTCCCGAAAGTAAATCCACAAGAAGCCTTATCCTGGAATGCGTTTTCAACCATTTCCTTGTGGGATGATGGAATGACAAAACGATCTTCATAATTCGCAATCGCCATAATCTGATACATTTCTTCAATCTGGACTTCAGTCAAAGCCGTATCTTTCAAGACAGAACGATCAGGACGTTGATCAACAGACTTGCTACGCATATAACGACGCATCGCGATCATGTTTTCCAAGGCGTTAATAATGGGTTCTTCTTTCCCCGCCGTAAGCAAATTAGCCAAATAGCGAATTGGAATACGTAAATCCTTAATACCAGGAATAATTCCATTCTTGCCAATCATGCCATTCGCTACTGCAGACTGAATAGGCGATAAAGGTGGAATATACCAAACCATTGGTAAGGTGCGGTATTCTGGATGCAGGGGGAAAGCAACTTTCCATTCTACTGCCATTTTATAGACCGGTGAATTTCTTGCCGCATCCAACCAGCTTTGGGGTATACCCTGTTTGAGAGCTTCCGCAATAATTGCCGGATCATTGGGATCTAAAAAAACATCCAGTTGGGATTCATACAAATCCTGGGTATCTTCCGTAGATGCAGCCTCTTTAATTTTATCTGCATTATAGAGTAAAACGCCCAGGTAACGAATACGCCCTACACATGTTTCGGAACAAACGGTTGGCTGTCCACCTTCAATACGTGGATAACAGAATATACATTTTTCTGCTTTACCAGAAACCCAGTTAAAATATATCTTTTTGTAGGGACAACCCGAGACACACATCCTCCAGCCGCGACATTTATCCTGATCTATCAGGACAATACCGTCATCCTCACGTTTATAAATTGAACCTGAAGGACAACTTGCAACACAGGCTGGATTTAAACAATGCTCGCACAATCTTGGTAAATACATAAGAAACGTATTTTCAAAAGTTGACAGCATATCCTTTTGAATACCATCAAAAAGCTTGTCTTTTGCACGCTTTGAAAATTCTCCACCAAGATCATCCTCCCAGTTTGGTCCCCAGTGTATTTTTTCCATTTTTTGTCCGGTTAGGACCGAAACTGGTCGGGCAACAGGGGGGGTTTTTACATCCGGAGAATTTTGCAAACGTTCATAATCATATGTAAAGGGTTCATAATAATCATCAATTTGCGGAAGATTGGGATTGGCAAATATATTTGCCATAATGTGCAACTTGCCACCCTGACGGGGACGCAACTTGCCACCTTTTAAAACCCATCCACCATTATATTTATCCTGGTTTTCCCATTCCTTGGGATATCCAACCCCTGGTTTTGATTCAACGTTATTGAACCATGCATATTCAACACCATCTCGACTGGTCCATACATTTTTACATGTCACGGAACAAGTATGGCATCCTATGCATTTATCCAGATTCAATACCATGCCAATTTGAGCTCTAATTTTCATTGGTAATCTCTTATGCCTCAACTTTTGGGTAATTAACGCTAACAGTCTCTTCAAGCCAATCGACATGCTTCATTTTACGTACAACAACAAATTCATCACGATTTGAACCAACTGTTCCATAATAGTTAAAACCATAGGAATATTGCGCATAACCGCCAATCATATGTGTCGGTTTTAAGACTGTTCTTGTTACCGAATTATGAATGCCGCCGCGTTTTTTTGAAACTTCTGCACCGGGAACATTGATGATCTTTTCCTGAGCATGATACATCAAGGTCATTCCTTCTGGAACACGCTGACTTACAATTGCTCTGGCCGTTAAAGTTCCATTTAGATTGAAAACCTCAATCCAGTCATTATCAATGATACCAGCCTTTTGTGCATCAATTTCGGAAAGCCAGACATGTGGCCCGCCACGGGATAATGTCAACATCCGTAAATTATCGGAATAAGTACTGTGGATGCCCCATTTTTGATGTGGTGTGATAAAATTCAGGACTATTTCTGGATTTCCGTTACCATGCTGTCCCAAAACCTTTTGAGTTGTTTTCAAGTCAACCGCTGGACGATAGACACACAACATTTCACCAAATGCACGCATCCATTGATGATCCTGATAAAACTGCTGTCGACCAGTCAGGGTTCTCCAAGGAATCAATTCATGAACATTTGTATAACCAGCATTGTAACTTACCGTTTCACTTTCCAGGCCAGACCAGGTTGGGGAAGATATAATCTTACGTGGCTGAACTTGTATATCACGAAAACGAATGGAATCATGTTCACGAGGGGTGGCCAAATACGTATGGTCAATACCTGTTACTTTTGATAATGCCCCCCATGCCTTGACAGCGATATGACCATTTGTTTCAGGAGCAAGATTCAGGATCATTTCAGCCGCATCAATAGCAGTATCAAGTCTCGGCTGTCCCTTTGCAATACCCTGACCAATAACCTTGTTTAAATTACGTAATTGATCAACCTCATGCTTGGTATCCCAACTTATACCTTTACCACCATTACCGAGTTTTTCAAGTAAAGGACCAATTGATGTAAACTGTTCATAAATTGCTCCATAATTTCGCTCGATAACTTTCATGGCTGGCATTGTTTTACCAGGAATAGGATCACATTCACCCTTTTTCCAGTCTTTAACGTCAAAAGGCTGTCCCAACTCTTGTGGAGTGTCATGCATTAAGGGTGTCAAGACAAGATCTTTTTGATTTCCAAGATATCCTGCGGCGAGTTCAGAAAATTTTCCAGCCAGTCCTTTGAAAATTTCCCAATCACTTTTACTTTGCCATAAAGGTTGTACAGCCTCGCTTAAAGGATGAATAAAGGGATGCATATCCGATGTATTCAAGTCATTTTTCTCGTACCAGGTGGCCGTCGGAAGAATTACATCTGCATATAAACAAGTCGTTGACATACGGAAATCCAAGACGACCAAAAGATCCAGTTTACCTTCTGCGGCTTCTCTTACCTTGATTTCCTTCGGTTTAATACAATTTTGCTCTTCACTTAAAACTGCATTCTGAGTACCCAAAAGATATTTAAGGAAATATTCATGTCCCTTACCTGAAGAACCAAGAATATTGGAACGCCATACAAACATGTTACGTGGAAAGTTCACTGGATTATCAGGGTCATTACAAGACATGTCAATTGCACCTGATTTCAATCCTTCAACCGCATAGTCAATGGGATCTTTATTTTGAGCAATTGCATTTTGTGTCAACGTCAACGGATTCATTGACAATTGCGGTGCAGAAGGTAACCATCCCATCCGTTCAGCCTTGGCATTACAATCAATCAGCGCCATACCTTCAAATTCACTCAGGCTATTTTGTGAAGCAACTTCATTGATAGCCAGCTTTTCATGACGCCATTGACTTGTATGATTGTAAAAAAAGGATGTTCCGTTCATCTGACGAGATGGACGATTCCAATCCAATCCAAATGCCAATGGAGCCCAACCGGTTTGTGGCCTCAGTTTTTCCTGACCAACATAATGGCACCAGCCACCTCCACTTTGACCTATACATCCACAAAGCATTAACATGTTGATAATGCCACGATAGGACATATCCATATGATACCAGTGGTTTAATCCGGCACCCACTATGACCATGCTTTTACCATGAGTTTTATCGGCATTTTGGGCAAATTCACGAGCAACCTGAATAACCAATTCTGGTTTTACACCAGTATGTTTTTCCTGCCATTTAGGAGTATAGGGAACATCATCCATATAATCCATAGCGCCATCACCTAGACCACGGTCAATACTGTAATTGGCAGCCATTAAATCAAAAACTGTAGTAACCTTTACCTGATTACCATCAGCCAAGGTAATGGTTTTAACCGGAACCTTTCGGAGCATCTGCTCATTTTTGCTTTCTCCAGCAAAATAATTGAACACAACCTCCGCAACATTATCATGCTTACCCAGCAGACTAAGTTGGGCCTTAACGGTCTGTCCTTTGCTATCCTGTTCCTTAAGATTCCATTGACCTGTTTCACCCCAGCGAAAACCAATTGATCCTTTGGGGGTTACAATCTGTCCCGTCAATTCATCAATAACAAGCGTTTTCCATTCAGGATTGTTTTTTTCATCAAGCTGATCTGCCAAATGACTGGCACGCAAGAAATATCCGGGAAACAGTTGGCCATTCTTTTCATCAAGCATAACCAGCATTGGCATATCTGTATATTGACGGCAATATGACGTAAAATATTCAGAGGGACGATCCAGATGAAATTCTTTGAAGATTACGTGTCCCATCGCCATGGATAAGGCAGCATCCGTACCTTGTTTAGGAGAGAGCCATATATCACTGAATTTTACCATTTCACCATAATCTGATGAAACAGCGACCGTTTTTGTACCTTTATAACGAACTTCGGCATAAAAATGAGCGTCTGGCGTACGAGTCATGGGGATATTTGATCCCCACACTAGTAAATAGGTTGAATTATACCAATCTGCTGATTCCGGAACATCGGTTTGCTCGCCCCATACTTGTGGGCTTGCTGGTGGCAGATCACAATACCAATCATAAAAAGATAGCGGAACACCCCCAATAAGAGAAAGATAACGAGATCCGGAAGCGTAGCTGACCATCGACATAGCCGGAATAGGAGAAAATCCAATAATACGGTCGGGACCATATTTTTTGATGGTAAAGTTATTTGCCGCGGCAACAAGCTCGTTGACTTCCCGCCAGGTTGATCGGACAAATCCGCCCAATCCACGTCTTTTCTTGTAAGAACTGGCCAATTCTGATGTTTGACTGATATATTCCCAGGCGGATATCGGATCCATCTTCTGACGTGCATCACGCCATAATCTAGCCAGCTGTCCACGCAGCATTGGATATTTAACACGTTGGGCAGAATAAACATACCAGCTGTAAGATGCCCCGCGAGGACATCCCCTGGGTTCATGATTAGGTAGATCCGCACGAGTTCTTGGATAATTTGTCTGTTGGGTTTCCCAGGTAATCAATCCACTTTTAACATAGATTTTCCAACTGCAGGATCCGGTGCAATTCACACCGTGAGTTGATCTTACGATTTTATCCTGTTGCCAACGTTGTCTATACGCGTCTTCCCATTTTCTGTCCTCGTTAACAACAGCGCCATGCCCGTCAGCAAAACTGCTTTTCGTTTTTTTAAAAAAGTTTAAACGATCTAATATATGGCTCATAATCAATTTCCAAATTCTAAATCAAATTTGTCTTAACAACGTATTTCCGCATTTTTGCGAAGGTAGTACCAACGATTTATCAAAAGGCAAAATACGTAAAATCCAACAAAAATATAAAAAGCTAAATTATACGATCCGGTATAACTTAAAGAGGTTCCATACAGTTTTGGAATTATAAATCCACCATAGGCACCAATAGCCCCCATAAAACCAAGAACCGCACCGGTTTCCTTGGCAGCATCCTCATTCATCTGCTCTTCAGATTCAGCTTTTTGTTTTTTAAGGTATTTCTGGTAAAATATTGTAAATATTCCGGGAACCTGGGCAAATACAGATCCATTTCCCAATCCAACAAAAATGAACAGGATCATAAAACTTATCAGGAAGCCGACAAAACTTCTTGATTCTTCCGGGGCTGAGATGAAAAAAACGATACATAAGGAAAAAACAATCATACCCAGGAAACTGATTTGAGTTACCCGTGTCGCCTTGAATTTGTCAGAGGCAATTCCCCCAACAACTCTAAATATGGACCCCAGCAAAGGACCTAAAAAAGCGTATTTTATAGGATTAACATTAACGAATTCATGCTTTATCAACAGGGGCAATGCCGCTGAAAAACCGATAAAGGATCCAAATGTACCCAGATAAAGCAAACAGGCAACCCAGGTATGTTTACGCTTGAAAATTATTGATTGCTCTGAAAAAGATGCCTTGACCGTGGCAAGGTCATTCATCCCAAACCAGGCAGCGATAACGGTTACCGCAATAAAAGGTACCCAAATATAGGTGATATTCTGTAACCAGACAAGACTCTGCTGACCGTTATGAATACGTGTTTCTGGTCCACCCCCCAAAACACCAAAGATACTGATGCCAATGACCCACAAGGTAACAAATTGTACAAACGGTACACCAAGATTTCCCAGTCCAGCATTTACCCCCGTGGCAAATCCCTTTCTTGATTTAGGGAAAAAATATCCGATATTTGCCATAGAGGAGCTGAAATTTGCCCCACCAAATCCACACAACAGGGCCAAGATCACCATTGTTGCAAAACTGGTATTTGGATTTTGTATGCATATACCAAAACCAATGGTTGGAATCAAAAGGGTGGCTGTTGAAAAAACCGTCCATCTTCTTCCACCAAAAATGGGAACCATAAAGGCATAGATGATTCTCAGGGTTGCCCCTGACAATGCAGACAATGCCGTTAAAAGCATTAGTTGATTTTGAGTATATTTAAACCCAACTTCTGGTAGATAGACAACAACGACACTCCATAATTGCCATACAACGAAAGCAAGTAAAAGAGCAGGAACGGAAATCCATAAATTCCGTAAAGCAATAACACGTCCTTGCTTTTCCCAAAACTGTTGATTTTCCGGTTCCCATTTTGTTAGTAAATGAGACATTTTTTTTCCTTGGTTGATGAACCAATACGTTTATATCTGTATTGTTTTTGATCTTTATTGTATAAGTTAAATAAAACGCATAATTGTTTTAATAATATTTACATCTTCCGCAAGATCGAACCAATTAGTCAAAAGCTTATAGAAATCTGGAGTAATGGCTAGGTTGTTTATAGCCATTTGGCTAAGTATAATTAGTCGTTTTCCTACTATTAATATATCATATTCATTTCCATTATTAGAATAATTTCTTGAATTATTAATCCATGAAGAATTTGCATGAATAGAAAACAAAAATATATTCTACCTCTGCTTCTTCTTTTCCCTCTTCAAACAATGGCACAAAAGATTTCAACCTCGACCAATATGGAAAGAGATGATGAAAAATCCGAAAAAATTACAGTAAGGGGGCAAAGAAGGGCTGACGGATCAGTTGCGGTAATGAGTACTTCAGACGTTACCTTGGGCCCCTTGGGTTCCATGAAATCTGAAGACGCGCCTTTTTCAATCATGTCAGTTCCTCATGACGTTATTGCCAATCAACAGGCAAGAAACGTTAATGATCTAATGAAATACCTTCCTTCCGTACAACTCGAGGCCCGTGGATCTGCAGGCATGGCCAGGCCGCAATCCAGGGGGTTTGAGGGGGACGTGACAGCAAACAGCCGTATTGACGGGCTCAATATGACAACCACCACCCCCTATCCAACTGAAATGTTTGAAAATTTGCAGGTTCTGAACGGGTTGGCCGGGGCTATGTATGGCCCACAAAATCCAGCCGGCATTTTCAGTTACCAGCTCAAACGTCCCACTGACCGTCGTACGGAACATCTTTCAATCAATTACGATTCAATTGGTGCCGTGACGGAATATGCGGATGTGTCTGGTCGAGTCGGTAAAAATGGGTGGTTTGGATATCGTTTAAACCTTCTGCATGATGAAGGTACCGCCTATGTGGAACACAGTCAGTTAAAACGTAATCTGGTCAGTGGTGATTTTGATATTCATCTTTCCTCCAAAACCGTTATTGAGATAGATGCCAGCCATTATACCTATAATGAAAGGGGAACAGCGACGAATTTTTCGTTTGATAATTCCATTAAACTGCCTTCCGCACCCAATATGGGCAAGGCCTATCTTGGGCAAAAATATGCCGGCTTTAATACGGAAACAAATACCTTTCTCGGAAAAATCAAACACCAAATCAATAAAAAATGGAGATTTACTGCGGGAGGGCTCTATCAGGATGCCAAACGAGAGATGTTCAACAACAGCAATCGACTCCTAAACAGCAAGGGTGATTATCAACAATCTATTTCGGTAGCCGGTCAGGCAAACGTTTTTCAGGTAGGGAGCAATTTTGCCTATGTGAATGGAGAAGTAAATACAGATTTTGTAAAACATGAACTTGTTTTGGGCACCAATGGATATATGAGAGGTAATTACAACCCCACTCATACTGAAACAATCAATCTTGGAACCAGCAACATACACAATCCTCGTCCATTACCGGGTCATAGACCAAAAGGATGGGGACGTTATCAATCGGCCTTGATCCAGCAACAAGCCCTGATTGCAGGCGATACAATCCATTTTAATCAACAATGGGCCATTATGGGTGTTTTCAGTTGGAGCTGGTTAAGCAATGACAGCTGGAACATGAAGGGAAAGAAAACCGCACACAATTCACATGATGCGGCATTTAGTCCAACAACAAGCCTGATTTATCATCCTCTTGAAGGTCATACCGCCTATTTCACTTGGGCAAGAAGTCTGCAGGCGGGAGATATTGCCCCAGCGACGGGAGTAATTAATCCAAACCAGATCATGGCTCCCTATCGTAGTGAAGAATATGAAGTGGGCTATAAGGTCAAATTCAACCGCCTGTGGTTAAATGTTGCGGCATTCCGTATGACACGTCCATATGCATTTATCAATCCAACAACCCATATTTTTGCCGTCGCAGGACAACAACGCAATTATGGGGTTGAATTTCAGGTCGCAGGACAGATATGGGATAGTCTGTCTATTCTTGGAGGTGTTACATGGCTTGATGCACAACTGGGAAAAACAGGAAATATTGCCACCTCTCATAAACAAATTGTTGGTGTCCCCCCTGTTCAGGCCAACCTGCTGATTGACTACCAATTACCTGTCGCAAAAGATCACATCCTGTATGGTATGGCATTCAACATCAATCTTCACTATACAGATCGTCGGGCTGCCAATAATTACAACACCACTTTTGCCAAGGGTTATTTTACGACAGATGTCGGGATGCGCTACGCCTTCAATGTCTTTAACACCCCACTTGCGGCACGATTTAATGTCAATAATGTAACCAATAAACATTATTGGATGTCTGTATATCCATCCTCAATTAACGGAGGCACCGCAAATAACAGTGCTTATGCTGGATTACCCAGAACATATCAATTTTCATTGGCAGTTGATTTCTAATATTTAATTCAAATATATGTTAAAATAATCTTATCATAATATTTACGAACAATTATCAAATAATGAAAATCACGCGGTATTTTAACAAGCTTTCAACCAAACTGCTTACCTGTACTATCGCATGGGTTGTATGTGCCATATTCTTTACGGGATATGCACTCTCCCTGCTTTGGCAGCTTGAAAATGCTGGAATTGCCATCAATTATACAGGCAGTTTGCGCATGCGTGTCTATTACATGATGTTACTTTCTAATCAAAACGATTATGTAAACCTGCAGCATGAACAAACGAAATTTATTACAATCCTTAATAAATTAAAAAAATACGATAATAATACCCTGATTTTTTCAAATAATAAAAAAATAAACCTGCAAATAAAATATATTGAAAAAACCTATAATAACCAGATATTGCCGCTTATAAACCAGTCCTCTGGATATCATAGACTAACTGACAAAAATTATTATCATCTCAACACATTCGTAGAAGACATTGATCTTTTAGTCAAACTGATCGAAAACCAAAATACGCAAGACATCATTTGGCTTCGATACATAATCACAACAATTATCCTGATGATACTGATAACTGCCTTTTCGAGCATATCCCTGTTATATAAATCAGTCATCAATCCGTTGAAACATCTTGAATCAAGTATCAAAGCCCTAAGTCAGGGTAATCTATCCAGACGTATTCCTGTAAATGGCAATAGTGAATTTGATATTGTCTCCTCCGGTTTTAACCAGATGGCACATAATTTGCAGGACTTATACAATAACCTTGAACATAAAGTTTCAGATAAAACACTTGCATTAAAGAAAAAGAATCATGAATTAACTATTCTTTATGACATGATCACCTTTTTACATACCTGCCTGACTCCCAATATGGCAACCGAGAGATTCCTTGAAAAAATTATTGATTTAAGTCAAGCGGATGCCGGATTTATCGGCTTTCTTAACGAAGAGAAAGACGCCATGAATTTTATTTGTAGCCAAGGTTTTCCAGCACAATTAAACACCATTGAACAATGTTATTTTTCTGCCAACTGTTTTTTTGATATTTCTTCCCTGCCCAAAAATTCCTATCCTATTTGCGTCAAAACTGATCAGCAGGAAAACTGTCTTATACCCTCGTGCGTTAAAAAATTATTTAGTCATTTTATCATTTTTCCTATTTGGCATAATAAAAATGAAATAGGGTTAATGGTTCTATATTTTAAAAAAAGGGAATCTACTTTTTCTCCAGAAACCTATCACTTGATTGAAACATTGACCTGTCAACTTGGTGTATCCATTGAAAATTACCAATTAACCGCCAAAGAAAAACAGCTTGCCATTATGGAGGAACGCAACTTAATTGCACAGGGGTTGCATGATAGCATAGCACAAGCATTGTCCTTTCTTAACTTGCAAGCTCAAATGCTTGAAAAGGCAATCAATAAGAATGACCTTGACAAAGCCAAGCAAAATCTGGATTTTATTCAGCGTGGCGTGCAAGAATCCTATGACGATGTTCGTGAACTGTTGATGAATTTTCGAACCAAGATTGGCAAGGAAGATTTTGAGACTGTTGTTAAGAAAGTCGTGAACCGTTTCAAAACCCAGACAAAAATACCTGTAAAATTAATTAATCTGCAAAAATTTTTATTTATTACAAAACAACAGCAATTACAGATCATTTTTATTCTTCAAGAAGCTTTATCCAATATTCGTAAACATTCAAAATGCAAGCTTGCAACAATTGAATTTAGTTATAATAATTCTTTCATGATGCGTATTCATGATGATGGTGTCGGATTTGACCTTAATACCTTGCAAAAAAAACAACAGAACCATATCGGTTTATCAATTATCCAAGAGAGGGCAGAAAATATTTCCGGAAAAATAAACATTACCTCAACACCTAATCATGGTACAACCTTGGAACTGACTATTCCGATAAACTTATAGAACGGTAGTATAAAGAAAATGCAAACAAAAATTAAAATTCTGCTTATTGACGATCATTCTTTATTTCGTTCAGGATTGAAATTTCTTCTTAACAATCAGGAAGATATAGAGGTTATTGGAGAGGCGCAAAATGGATCAGAAGGTATAAAACTGGCCCAGAAACTTAACCCTGATATCATCCTCCTTGATCTGGATATGCCAAGAATGGGTGGAAAGGAAACACTCCAAAACCTTTTAAATATTAATCCGGACCTTAATGTCCTAATTTTAACTGTTTCGGAAGATAATGATGACCTTATTCAATGTATGACACTTGGAGCAAAAGGCTATCTTTTGAAAAATATCAATACCGATTTCCTATTGGACAGTATTCACAAAGTTTATGAAGGGAATAATATTCTCTCCCCAGCCATGATATCAACCCTTATCGATCAATTCCGACCCAATGAAAAGGAAAAGGACGAAGATCTCTATGATTCTTTAACACCAAGGGAAAAAGAAATATTGGCTTGGCTGACCAAGGGAATAAGTAATAAAGAAATTGCCCGTTTTTTGAGCGTGTCAGAAAGTACAATCAAGTTGCATGTTCAGAACATATTACGAAAACTTAATTTACACAGCAGGGTTCAGGCAGCAATTTATGCCCTAGAACATGGTTTTGACAAAACACCCTAGTTCCTCGAACAACCACACACGTTACAATGCGGATTGCGATCACATTCCAGCATATGAAAAGAAAAATTCAAAGCATTATAATGCAGTATCCTGCCCGTAAGAGCTTGACCCATCCTGGATATTACCTTCAAAGCCTCTGAAGCCTGCATAGCTGCCATTGTATTGACCAATGGGGCGTAAACACCGGTAAATGAACAAAGGTCCTGTTCTGTTTCCGCTCCATCAAATAGACAGGCGTAACATGGTGATCGATCATTATTCGAGTCAAATACACTTAATTGCCCTTCAAACCGTATGGCCGAGGCATAAATTAAAGGTATTTTACTAGAATATGCAACCCGCCCGATCATTTGTCGGGTTTTTAAATTGTCACTACAATCCAAAATCACATCATAATCATGAATTGATGAAGATAATTCATCCTCGGATAAACGGTAAGGCACAGTATCAACAGTAATATCCGGATTTTGTCTATGAATGAAATCAGCCATTACATGATTTTTGAATTTACCAATATCATCAGGTGTATAGTATGTCTGTCGTTGTAAATTGGACAGTTCGATCCTGTCATTATCAACCAGCATTAAACTGCCAATACCCGCAGCAGCAAGAATAGGAATTGCTGCACAGCCCAGTCCCCCACATCCTATAACCATAACACGGCTATTTAAAAACCGTTTTTGTCCATCCAAATCAATTTGCGGCAAAAGGATATGGCGACTGTATCTTACCAATTGATCTTCATGCATTATTTGAAATAACCCAAATAAATAACCATATAATGATAAACGTCATAAAGAATACTAGCCATAAGACTAGCAACAAAATATTCACAAAGATTAATATAATCTTATTCTTAATATAAATAATACTATACATGTGGATAATATAAATTCTTTCCTTAAAAGAATAATATAATTAAATAAAACAATAATATTAGTATGAATGATAAACTATGAATAAATCAACTATTCTGGCTAGTTTAAAAGTAGTTAATCATATTTGTTTCTCATTACTACTTTTAACTTCAATACATACTTACGCTAAAGATCAAACAAAACAAACATTACTTCCAACAGATTCAAAAATTCAAAATAAAACCGATTCTACATTTACTGATTACTCAAATCTTAATAACCGTTGTGCAAAAGTTGTCACAGCGGCTGGTAAATATGGAAATACACGACATCCGGATTGGGGTGTCTTCAACAAACACAGCGGTTTTGGACCTGTTGGTAATTATTCTTGGTATGCTTTTGGACAATATGCCCCATACGCACAAGCAAGATGGGCAGAAGACTGGAGCGGATTATGCAATGATCCCCATAAAAATGATGACTGGTTTAACCGACTCAAGTACATTCCCCTGAATGATTCTGGGGATATCTGGCTGAGTTTAAACGGCAATGAGCGGTTTCGTCATGTTTTCGACAGCAAACCATATATGGGATTTGGAGCCAAAACAAATTCCAACCGTTTATTGATTCGTAGCGTTTATGGTGCTGATTTGCATATTGGTTCCCACGTAAGAGCTTATGCCGAACTCATTAATGGTGTTGCTGGTGGCAGCAACACTTTTGGCTATCAAACAGGTTTTCAACGTAAACGACTTGATATGCAGCAAGGTTTTTTAGAAATAAAGGGGAACGTGCTTGGTGCAAAAATGGGGGCAATGGGAGGACGTCAATATTTTGTTGATGCACCACTCTCCATGACTTCCGCACGGGAACTGACTAATATTCGTTACAGTTGGGATGGATTCCGAGGCTATGCTTTCTGGAAAAATTTCAGGGTCGACATTTTTGACTTCTGGCAAACTGACTTTTCCAAAGATCATGTTTTTGGTGCAGGGCCAAGTTATAATGCTCGCATGTTTGGTGGTTTGGCCAGTTATGCTCTTCCCAGCTTTAAAGTGCAGAATGTGAATAGCCAATTATTTCTTGATGCCTTTTATATTGGTTACCTTTATAACGGTAATGCTGCAGGTCTTCCCACACCAACACCCGGAAAAAACCGTCAAGGATCTACAAGACGTGATAATATCGGCGGAAGGTTGAACGGAAATATTGGCAATTTCACCATTGATGTTACAGGTATATATCAGGGTGGTGAATTCCGTCCCGCAAATTCTGGTAGTAAAACACGTCCAGTCAGAGCCTATGCATTTGATGCGATTTTTGCTTATAACTTTAAAAACGTGCCGGGAAATTTGTCATTGGGCTTGCAAAGCGACTATTTTTCTGGTGGTAACTATCACAAAGATCACGGTGCGGTCAGAAATTTTGCTGTTCCCTATTTTACAACAGCAAATTATCAGGATATGACGCTATATCTGGCAACTTCCAATACAGTCAGTACAGGTCCTTTAATCACTTACAATCCAACAAAAAAAGCACTTGTCAAATTGCACGCACCTGTAATTTGGAGAGCCAATACCAATGATACGATTTACGGTGTCGGATTCAACTACCCTTTGCGTGACAATTATTCTGGTGGATTTGTTGGTGCAATTCCCCAGTTTACTCTCGCTTATGCAATTGCTCCCCATCTTGTTTTAACTGGAGACTTTGGCGGTGTTCTAGCCTCACAATCTATTAAAAAAGCTGGTGGCAATGACAGCGCTTTCCTTATGGAAACACTCGACTTCAGGTTTTAACCTTTTTCATTCTATACTTTACTTATTATTTTGTCGCTTATTTTTAATAATAAGCGACTTTTTTTATGTATGGGTCTATAAAGTATCAATATTTCATTTAATTTTTTAACAGCGTCAAAATCTCATCAAACTGTTCAAGGGATTTATAAAATATTTTTAAGGACCCACCTTTACCATCAAATTGAATTTTGACATTAAACCCTAATCTGCCACGCAAATCTTTTTCAAGTGACTCTATCTCAGGATCGATTGGCTTTTTTTTCAAGTGTAAATTTTTATTAACCGCTTTGGCATTTTTAACTAGGGCTTCTGTTTGTCTTACCGTTAAGTCATCTTGAATAATTTCTTTTGCTGCTGATACAGGATCGGGATGCATAAGCAGGGCTCTTGCATGTCCCGGGGTTAATATCCCGTTTTTCAAATAATTTATAATCTCATCCGGCAATTGTAATAGACGGATTATATTTGCAATATGTGAACGTGATTTACCCAATGCAGAAGATAATTCATCCTGAGTAAGATTGAACTCATTTAATAATCTTGAAAAACCTTCAGCCTCTTCAATAATATTTAAATCAGTACGCTGTAAATTTTCCACTAATGCGACAGCCATTGCATCCTTGTCAGTGAAAGAGCAGATCCTAACCGGCACCTCATCAATCATGGCCAGTTGGGCAGCACGCCAGCGACGTTCCCCAGCAACAATTTGGTATTGACCCTTTTGGGTATCTTTTTCCTTAACCAGCAGAGGTTGTAAAATACCATGTTGTCTGATTGAGTCCGCCAGCTCTTGTAAAGCTTCAGGCTGCATAATTTGTCGAGGTTGAAAAGGACCAGGCTCAATTATGTCAATAGGTAAAATCTGCATTTTCAAATCTGAAATCCCAAGATCGGATCCGATATCTTTCTGATTATCCTCATCTTTAACCGACTCCCCCAATAAAGCGGCAAGTCCTCTTCCCAAACGAATTTTACCCTGATCCCTTTTCTTACCCTTCATATTTCCTACCCTCAAATTAAGCAAATCGACGATTCAATTCCTTAGCCAAGTTTATATAGGCTTGCGCTCCAGTTGATTTAGGATCATACACCATTATTGGCTTTCCATAACTTTGTGCCTCTGAAATACGGATATTGCGTGGAATAACTGTTTTACAGACCTTATCCCCAAAAAAATTCCTGGTATCTTCAGCAACAAGCTCTGAAAGTCTGTTGCGTTTGTCATACATCGTTAAAACAATTGCCTTTATATCCAGATCAGGATTTACCTTTTTCTGCAAATGTGTAACCGTTTTAACCAGATGACTTATTCCTTCAAGTGCCAGAAATTCACATTGCAACGGAACAATAACACCAGTAGCAGCCGCCAAGGCATTTACCGTTAACAGTCCTAGGCTTGGAGGACAGTCAATCAAAATATAATCATATATACCTATAAATTGCTTAATTGCCTCCTTGAGCCGAAATTCACGTTTTTCAATATCAATCAACTCAAGCTCTGCAGCCGCAAGGTTGCCATCAGCTGTAATCAACGATAATCCTGGAATCATGGACTCCTTGATCATTCCATCAACCACTTTGCCATTAATTAATAAATGATAGGTTCCTTTATCACGATCTCCATATTCAATTCCCAATGCAGTTGAACTATTTCCTTGAGAATCAAGATCAATTAATAGAACCTTCTTTTTTTCAGCGAATGCGGTGGCAAGATTAATTGCTGTCGTTGTTTTACCCACCCCACCTTTTTGGTTTGCAATTGCCAAAATATAAGTATTTTTTGATTTTGTCTTTTTAAGCGCCATTTTATTCAACACGTTCAAATTGATTAATCTTAACTATTACCCCATCGGCATTCGTTTGACTGGAAAAGGTTTTATAATTTATTTTCCAATTCTTTTGTGCCTCTTCAATTTCCAGATTAACAGACCGGCCTTTCAAAAATAAACAATAACCATTTTTATTTAAAATATTTTTTGAAAATTCTAAAAGCTGAGTCAATGAAGTCAATGCCCTTGCCGTCACAACATCTACACTGATAGCATTCACATTTTCAATCCTCTGGCAAAGCACAGTTGCTTGTGTTTTGGTCTGTCGCAGAACTTCTCTTAAAAAAATTGTCTTTCTCATATCGGATTCAATCAATATTACAGGAATATCTGTTGACAATGCTAGGATCAGGCCGGGAAATCCTCCACCTGATCCAAGATCAGCAATAGATTTTACAGATGAATCAAGATACCGAATCAATTGAAAGCTGTCATGCACATGACGTTTCCAGACCTGATCCATACCCTGTTGCGATACCAAATTTATTTTTTTGTTCCATTGCTGAAGCAAAGAGATATAAATTTCCATTTTCTCTATTGTTTCACGTGAAACACTCTTCAAAAACGGATAATTTTTCATATAACCGTCAAGATTCATAACTATTATCCTTTTCCCCTTTTTGCGGGGTTCGGATATATGCCAATATGGCCATCAATGCAGAGGGTGTTACCCCCGGTATCCTTTGGGCAGCACCAAAAGAAACAGGGCGAACCGCTTCTAGACGTTCCTGCATTTCACGACTTAATCCGCCAATTTTCCTATAATCAAGATCCAATGGCAAATTGATTCTGGACTCCTGGTCAAGCTGCCTGATTTCCCTGGCCTGTCTAACAAGGTAACCTTCATAACGGGCCTCGGTACGAATATATTGTTGAACTCTTGATGTTAATTGATGAAACCAAGGAGCGACTTTCTCAATTACCTCCTCAGAAGGGCATAATGATAAAATTTCAAATAATGACCGCCAGCGTCCATCGGACGAAATCTGCATTCCATAACCATTCAGGGTTTTAGGCAGGTATTTCTCTCCCTTCGCTCTCTGAACAGAATTTTTGATATGATCTATATCCTGAAGATATAAAGCCAATCGTTCAGCCCCCAAACACCCCAACTGTTCAGCCAAAGGGGTTAATCGTATATCTGCATTATCTGCCCGTAAAGTCAAGCGATATTCTGCCCGTGAGGTAAACATACGATAAGGTTCAGTCACCCCTTGCGTTGTCAGGTCATCTATCATGACACCAATATAACCTTGGCTACGATCAATTATAATTTTTTCTGATCCAGAAGCATGATTTGCGGCATTAATTCCAGCCAACAAACCCTGAGCTGCGGCTTCCTCATACCCTGTTGTACCATTGATTTGTCCGGCAAGAAACAATCCGGAAAAATTTGGCAATTCCAAGGTCGGATTCAAGGATCTCGGATCAATATAATCATATTCCACGGCATAACCTGGCCTGACAATCACGGCATTTTCCAGACCTGGAATTGAATGAACCATTCGTTCCTGAACATCTTCTGCAAGACTGGTTGATATTCCATTCGGATAAACCAAATCCCCACCTTCATGTCCAGGCAATGCTTCAGGCTCAATAAAAATCTGATGACGCTCCCGATCAGCAAAACGAACAATTTTATCCTCGATTGACGGACAGTAACGAGGTCCTTTTCCAGTAATTGCACCCCCATAGACTGCAGAAGTATGAATATTATCCCTTATTATCCGATGAGTTTCAGGAGTGGTCGCAGTTATCCGGCAGGAAACAAATTCATTAAAAGCGTTATCAGTCAATCGGCTAAAAAACTCGGGAGATTCATCCCCCTTATCTTCTGTCAACCGCTCCATATCGATACTTGATCGCAACAGCCTTGGAGGGGTTCCTGTTTTTAAGCGACCCATACGCAGTCCCATCGCCTCCAATCGGTTTCCCAATATTGTGGCAGGTTTATCTCCAACTCTTCCAGCTGGCTGACTTTTATTGCCAACATGGATAACTCCACGCAAAAAAGTTCCCGTCGTTAAGACAACCGCTCCTGACAGAAATTCACGACCATCCTCGCAAATAACACCACATATTTTATTGCCAATATCGACATTGAGATCAGCAACCGCACCCTCCACAATAGTCAGATTACTTAATTCTTTTAAAAATTGTTGAACCGCATTACGATATAACATCCGATCAGCCTGAGCCCTAGGTCCATGTACTGCTGGACCTTTGGAACGATTAAGCAGCTTGAAATGAATACCCGCCCGATCCGCTGCTTTTGACATGATACCATCAAAAGCATCAATCTCCCGAACAAGATGTCCCTTGCCTATTCCACCAATTGCCGGATTACATGACATGATCCCAATCGTGTTAAGAGAATGGGTCAGCAATAAAGTTCTTGCCCCCATCCGGGCAGAAACTGCAGCCGCTTCACTTCCAGCATGTCCTCCACCAACGACAATTACATCGTATTTTACATTTATCATTAATCTTTTCTCAACTCGACCTTACTTACCGATACAAAATTGACCAAATATGGTATCCAACAGATCCTCCACACCTACAGCACCAGTTAGTCTACCCAAACTCTGCATAGCTAACCGCAATTCTTCACCACGCAATTCAGCCCATTCCATTTCTTGAGCTTTTTGCAAATGTTGAACACATTCTGTTATACCTAATCGATGTCTTACCCGTGTTAAAGGGGGTGGCCCCTGACGGGATATTAATTCTTTGGTTTTCTGAATCAACAAACTTTTGAATTTATCCATCCCCTCACCCGATTTGACGCTGATTAACACGGTTTTATCTGACTGACTTAATAATGTTTCACGTGAAACATTTAAATCAATTTTTGTTCGAACCAACAGATCACAAGATAATTCAGGGCAATCATTTTTATCCGCAGCATCCATCAAACACATTACATAATCTGCATTTTGAGCGATCTTGTAGGCTCGCTTTATCCCCTCTTTTTCAATTTCATCTTCTGTTTCACGTAACCCTGCGGTATCCACCAAGGTTACAGGAACATCACCCAATACTACCCTGACCTCAATAACATCGCGTGTTGTTCCAGCCTGTTCGGTCACAATCGCTGCATCACGGTCAGCCAAATAATTCAATAAACTAGATTTTCCAGCATTTGGTGGCCCCACAATTGCAAAGGTCAGTCCTTTTCTCAAACGTTCCCCTCGTCCTTGATCATTCAGATGGTCAATCATTTCAGAATGCAAATCAACGATTATCCTCTTCACATTCTCCTCAATCTCTTGCGGCAAATCCTCATCTGGGAAATCAATTAATGCCTCTTGAAATGCCAGCACTTCGCGCAATTGTTTTGCCCAGCCATGATACAGGTCACTTAATCCACCTTCCGTTTGTTCCAAAGCCTGTTTTCTTTGCGCCTGCGTTTCCGCCTCAACAAGATCGGCAATACCTTCCGCCTGTAATAAATCAATTCGGCCATTCAAAAACGCTCGCTTGGTGAATTCACCTGCCTGGGCAGGAATGGCACCATAAGAAACCAATACCTCCGCAACAGCATCAACCACAGCAGGACCTGCATGCAAGTGCAGTTCTGCACTATCTTCACCCGTATAACTATTAGGCCCCGGGAACCACAGCAGCAAAGCCTCGTCCAGTAATTCTTTCTGACCCTCCTGAATTTTCCATAATTTACGAACCGACGCAAAACGTGGTTGCGGCACTTGATGACACATTCTGTGTAAAATAGAATAAGTTAAAGGCCCACTCAAACGCATGATCGCAACAGCACCCCTGCCCATTGCAGTTGCCAAGGCAAAAATTGTCGTATTTGAATTTAATGAAATATTTTCCATACAATATTAACTTATCTACTTAAGATATATATTTTTTATATGGTCGTAACATAAAAAAATCTTTTAATACATACGAAAAGATAAATTCATTCATATAAAATCAATTTTCTTCAAATCAATAAACTAAATATTACTACACACATCATTGTACGCTACCTATAATAATTATAATTATGCAACTAAATTGAAGGGATATAATATGCGTGACCTAACAGATAATGAAATTAACAATGTATCAGGTGCCGCTTCATTTACCGCAATTGGTTCGTTAATTGGTTCTCGAATTGGTAATGGACTAAATCAGCTAAGTAAAAATATCTCTGGAAAAGAACCAGAGAAATCATATATAACAGGTGCAATAAATATAGGTTATGGAATCGGTGAATTTCTGGATAATCTTAATAATCGATCTGTTTGGGGGGATGCATGGAATAACACTCAAACAGGTATCACTCAACTTATTAATGCAGCCGTGACGAATAGTCTTAATGATCTGAAGATTTTACTTCCCGCTTAAATTTTAGAGACAATCCCCAATAGAATAAATTGATAAATAAAATAAAATAAAATAAAATAAATTATCTTAATTTTGTAAATTGCTACATTTACAGAAATAAATTTCAGATTTTTATAACACCATGGGTTTTATATCTTTTCATTCTCCAGTCGGTGATCTTAGTATCGCTGAAAATGATAATCTTATCGTCTCAATTGATTGGGGCTGGGGTAGTCTTGAAGAAAAAACACCCTTATTGGAGGAGGCAAAAAACCAGATTGCCGCGTATTTCAATGGTAAACTAAAAAAATTTGATTTACCCATTCTATCGCCTGGAACAGCCTATCAACAACAAGTCTGGGAATTTTTGCAAACTATTCCCTTTGGTACGACAAAATCCTATTCCGAACTCGCCAAAATAATAGGAGGAAGTGCCCGTTCCATTGGAAATGCAAACGCCGCAAATCCAATTCCCATTATCATTCCATGTCATCGTGTCATTGGTAAACGAACTTTAGGTGGATATTCTGGAGGGGAAGGGATTAAAACCAAAGAATATTTATTGAATATTGAAAAATTATTTAACACACCTTAATCAATATCTCTATAATTCAGGAAATATAATAAATACATAGGATTTATTATATTTCCTAATGTTCAATACTTTTTACGATCAAGTATTCATAGCATCAAAAAAATCTTGATTGTTTTTGCTGTATTTCAACTTATCAAGCAAGAAATCCATTGCATCCATCGTTCCCATTGGCGCCAAGATACGACGAAGCACCCAAATTTTTGACAAGCTCGAACGATCCACCAATAGCTCCTCCTTACGGGTACCGCTTTTAGTAATATCAATCGCAGGAAAGGTTCGTTTATCAGCAAGCTTACGATCAAGAACAAGTTCAGCGTTACCGGTTCCCTTAAATTCCTCAAAAATAACCTCATCCATACGACTACCCGTATCGATCAGTGCCGTTGCGATAATGGTTAAGGAACCACCCTCTTCAACATTACGCGCTGCACCAAAGAAACGTTTTGGACGTTGCAACGCATTGGCATCCACACCGCCAGTCAGAACTTTACCTGATGAAGGAACAACAGTATTGTAAGCCCGAGCCAATCGCGTAATGGAATCAAGCAAAATCACAACATCGCGTTTATGTTCAACCAGTCTTTTTGCTTTCTCCAAAACCATTTCCGTAACCTGAACATGACGATGCGCAGGTTCGTCAAAGGTTGAGGAAACAACCTCACCTTTAACTGAACGAATCATATCCGTAACCTCTTCCGGACGTTCATCAATCAGAAGAACAATTAAGACAACCTCGGGATGATTGGTTGAAATTGCTGTTGCTATATTCTGCAACATCACGGTTTTACCCGTTCTCGGCGGGGCAACGATAAGCGCACGCTGCCCCTTACCAATGGGTGTTACCAAATCAATAACTCTGGGTGTAAAATCCTTATTTGGATTCTTGCTTTCCATTAATGATGGAATTTCCATCTGTAACCGTTCATTTGGAAATAGGGGGGTCAAATCATCAAAATTGATACGATGACGAACCACTTCCGGATCCTGATAATTGATTGTATCAACTTTCAGCAAGGAAAAATAACGCTCCCCATCTTTTGGAGCGCGTATTTCACCAGAAACAGTATCCCCTGTCCGCAAACTAAAACGGCGTAACTGTGCGGGAGAAACATAAATATCATCCGGTCCTGGCAGATAATTGGATTCAGAGGAACGTAAATATCCAAAACCATCTGGTAGAATTTCCAGAGTTCCCTCTCCATAAATAGCTTGATTGTTCTCAGCAAGCTTTTTAAGGATGGCAAACATCATATCTTGTTTACGGAGTGAGGACGCGTTTTCAATCTGCAAACTTTCTGCATAATTGAGCAGTTCTGCTGGAGATTGCGCCTTGAGTTCGGCAAGTTGCATAGATGGAGGCTCTATATAATAGAAAATTAAATCATATAAATAAGGAAAGGAAATATGGCGATCAAATACTTAAACATTTACCAAATTGTATATTGATCCTTTATTCATACATTTCAAAACAAAAACGTAAAAATAAAATACACATTTCATACGAAGGAAATTTTGATATATATATCAAATATAAGATTGGATTTATAGATAAAAAGATCAAAAACGTCAAGAACTTTAATTTTTAAATAAAATTGAAAAATAACTATTTTTTTTTCAAAAAGCCATTTAAGTTACAATTCCATTTATTTGCTGTAAAATCCAGAATCATTTAAACTCAACCAAACGATAATTTTGTTGATTTTTTATTTCAATCAAGTTTTTAGGAGAGAAACGTGGGGTCCCAAACAGGTTCATCCTTTAATAGTTTAAGACAGGGTCCTGATGAACATGGACATTTTGGAAAATATGGGGGAATGTTTATTGCCGAAACACTTGTCCCTTTAATCCTTGATTTGCAAAAAGCTTATCAATCCATTCAGAAAGATCCTGGATTCCAAAATGAATTGACCTACTATTTAAAAAACTATGTTGGAAGACCCAGCCCATTATGGTTTGCAAAACAATTAACAAATCTTGCCAATGGTGCAAAAATCTACCTGAAACGTGAGGATCTCAACCATACGGGGGCCCATAAAATTAATAATGTCATGGGTCAAATCTTGCTGGCCAGACGCATGGGCAAAACACGCATAATCGCTGAAACCGGAGCTGGCCAACATGGCGTTGCAACAGCCACAGTCTGTGCACTATTTAATATGGAATGTGTAATCTATATGGGCAAGCTTGACATTGAGCGTCAGAAACCAAATGTTTTCCGCATGGAACTGTTGGGCGCAAAAATCATTCCTGTCACCGCTGGCAATGCCACATTAAAAGACGCCATCAATGAGGGGTTAAGAGACTGGGTAACAAATGTTCATAACAGCTATTATCTTATGGGTACAGCTGCCGGACCTCATCCTTATCCCATGATGGTCAGAGATTTTCAATGCATTATTGGCAATGAAGCCAAAAAACAGATTTTGGAAGCGGAAGGGAAGTTACCCAATAAAATTATTGCTGCAATAGGCGGCGGATCAAATGCAATTGGTATTTTTCACCCTTTTCTGGATGATCCTACCGTATCCCTAATTGGTGTTGAAGCGGGAGGAAAGGGGCTGGATAGTGGAAAAACCGCAGCCTCTATTGAACGGGGATCATCAGGGGTATTGCATGGTAACCGTACGTATCTGTTACAAGATGATGATGGTCAAATTACTGAGCCTTACAGTATCAGTGCCGGACTGGATTATCCCGGAGTGGGTCCTGAACATTCCTGGTTACATGATCTGAAACGAGTGGAATATGTTGCCATCAATGATGATGAAGCAGTTGACGCATTTCAGAAATGCACAACCAAAGAGGGAATCATCCCGGCCCTAGAAAGCTCTCACGCTCTTGCTCATGCATTGAAAATTGCTCCTGCCATGAAGTCAGAAGATATCATCATTGTCAATCTATCGGGTCGAGGCGATAAGGATATTGATAATATCGCAAATTATTTAGGAGTAAAATTATGAGCCGTATTGCCGCCTGTTTCAAAACTGTTAGACAAAAAAAACGTGGAGCTTTTATTCCTTATATAGAATCTGGTGACCCTGATTACCAAACCGCCTTAAATATTCTAAAGGCCATGCCACATGCAGGTGCGGATCTGATTGAAATTGGCATCCCCTTTAGTGATCCCATGGCAGATGGTCCAACAGTTCAGGCAGCTGCCAACCGTTCGTTAAAAGCTGGAACCAATATGCAAAAAACATTGCAAATGGTTCGGGATTTTCGTCAGGACAACCAAACAACCCCTATCATTTTAATGGGATATGTTAATCCAATCGAACATTATGGATACGAACGTTTTTGTCAGGATGCCGAACAGGCTGGTGTTGACGGTCTAATCATTGTTGATATGCCTCATGAGGAATTAGGCTGTATTCTACCATATGCGGGAAAACATCATCTTGATGTTATTCGACTGGTAACCCCGGTCACTCCCAAAAACCGTTTGGAAAAAATTCTTAAAGATGCCAGTGGTTTTATCTATTATGTCAGTATTACGGGAGTGACAGGCACCAAAACCGCGTCCCAGAAAGATCTGGAAAAAACCATTCCCATCATTCGTTCCGTTTCCGACCTCCCTATCGCAATCGGGTTTGGAATTTCAACAGCTGAACATGTTCAAAACGCTATAAAACATGCAGATGCTGCCGTTGTTGCCTCAGCTTTATTAAAAACACTGGAATCAACCTTAAATCAGGACTATCATTCTACTGATACAACCATTGAAAAAGTTATCCAGCATGTTGCGCTCCTGTCAGCGAATACCCTGTAAAACAGGTTTATAAATTAATCATCATCAATGAAAGATCAGTTATGAGTTGGCTTACGGAATATGTACGTCCCAGAATTCAAGGATTTTTAAAAAAAGATATACCTGATAATCTGTGGACCAATTGCGATGCCTGTGACCAAATGCTGTTAATCAAAGATTTACAAAAAAACATGAATATCTGTCCACATTGTGGACATCATATGCGTGCATCTGTGAAACAGCGTTTGGAATGGACTTTTGACCAGGATTCCTATACTTGCATAGAGCTCCCCAAAATGCCTGTAGACCCCTTAAATTTCAGGGATAAAAAACGTTATACCGATCGACTAAAGGAAAACCGCACAAAATCACAACTTGAAGAATCAATTGCCGTCGCACATGGTACCATTCTGGAACAAAAAGCAGTGGTGGCCGTTATGGCCTTTGAATTTATGGCAGGCACAATGGGGGCCGCCTTTGGTGAGGGTTTCCTTGCGGCAACCCGTCTTGCCCTTTTACAACAATCCCCTTTAATCATATTTACCGCATCAGGGGGGGCCAGAATGCAAGAGGGAATGATTAGCCTTATGCAGATGCCCCGTACCGTCATCGCTGTTGAAATGCTGAAAGAGGCCAAAATTCCCTATATCGTCGTCTTTACCAATCCAACAACAGGCGGGGTGACTGCTTCCTTTGCAATGTTGGGGGATATCCACATCGCAGAACCCAATGCATTAATCGGATTTGCAGGTCCACGTGTTATTGAAAATACTGTTCATGAAAAATTGCCAGAAGGATTTCAACGGTCAGAATATCTTCTTGATCACGGCATGATTGACATGGTTGTTAAAAGAACAGATATGCGAGAAACGCTTGCCAATCTCATCAGCCTGTTATGTAACACAAATACACAAACATCCTAGCTTTTATGAATTCTCCTGTTTTAACCGAATTTACTGGACGCTCAGGCCAAATACTCGAGCGACTTAACAAACTATATCCCTCTTTGATTGATCTATCCCTCAATCGATTGAAACGGTTGCTAAACGATCTGGGAAATCCAGAGCGGCATCTTCCCCCAACAATTCATGTGGCCGGTACGAATGGAAAAGGCAGCACCTGTTCCTTTTTGCGTGCCATAGGCGAAAAAGCGGGATTGAATGTTCATGTTTCAACTTCACCCCATCTGGTCAATGTCACAGAACGTTTTCGAATTTCAGGCCATCTGGTTGATGAAACAGAATTATCAGATACCTTATCCTACATTGAAAAGGTTAATAATCAACAACCCATCACGGTTTTTGAAGTTCTAACAGCCGCCACTTTTTGTCTATTCGCGAAATATCCAGCTGATCTGGCAATTATTGAAGTAGGCTTGGGTGGGCGCTTTGATGCAACAAATGTCATATATCCCATTGCCAGCACCATCACCTCCATCTCAATGGATCATGAAGCTTTTCTTGGCAACAGTCTGGTAAAAATTGCTAGAGAAAAGTCTGGAATCATCAAAAAATCCATACCTGTTATAACTTATAATCAATCCCCAGAAGTATTGAACATTTTACAGGAAGAAGCTCAAGCCAAGAATGCCCCACTTTTTATCCAGGGAAAAAACTGGACTATTGAAAGACAAGGGGATTATCTAGTTTATAATGATTCCAAAGGAACGCTTCAATTACCTCTACCCAGTCTAATGGGATTTCATCAGGTTAATAATGCAGGTTTGGCGATTGCCACTTTACGTGCAACCCAACTTGCCTTACCAGAATATGCATGGCAAGGTATTGCAGAGGCACAATGGCCGGCACGTTTACAACGCTTACAAGGAACATTGACCAAGTATATCACTCCAGAAACAGAGTTGTGGCTGGATGGAGGACATAATGCCGATGCCGGGCAAATCCTTGCCCGATTTATAAAGTCTAAATGGCAGGATAGACCCCTTCATCTCATTGTTGGCATGAAAAACAATAAAGATTCCAATGCATTTCTTGCCCCTCTTATCCCGTTATGCACCTCTATACAGGCTGTAATTGAACCTGATCAACATATGGCCATGTCGATTGATAATATTATCCAGGCTTCTAAAAATCATGCCATTAGCGGTGGAACGATTAAGAATGCTTTAATTCATCTTCAACAAACAGAAAAAAAACCTTACAGAGTCCTTATTTGTGGAAGTCTTTACTTAGCAGGAAGTGTTTTACGTCAAGATGGATGGAAACCTGTTTAAGGTTTATTTATATAACTATTTATAATTAAACTTTTATTTTCTTTTAAATATATGATTTTTACTTTTAGTACAACTATACTTTACCAGAAATAGCCCAAATAGGGCCATTTCTTGCTTGATATTTCATATCTCCTGAAACCATATTAAAAAAATAAAATTAAATAAATAAAATATTCTTTCAGGAGATTACTAATGAACACCCAGCCTACAACCTATGATCTTTTAATTGTTGGTGGTGGCGTCAATGGAACAGGTATTGCTCGCGATGCAGCAGGACGAGGATTAAAAGTTTTACTCGTTGAGAAAGATGATCTTGCAAGCCATACTTCTTCTGCAAGCACAAAACTAATTCATGGCGGATTGCGTTATCTTGAATATTATGAATTTCGCCTGGTTCGGGAGGCCTTACAGGAACGTGAACGTCTTCTTAACCTGGCCTCTCATATTATACGTCCTCTTGAATTTGTTCTTCCTCATCGAAATTCCATTCGACCAGCCTGGATGATTCGAATCGGATTATTTTTATATGATCATTTGGCAAGCCACCCAAAATTGCCTAACTCCAAATTAATCTCATTACAAACCTCTCCATATGGACAACCTTTACGAAATGACATCAAAAAAGGCTTCACCTATGCAGATTGCGCGGTTGATGATAGCCGCCTTGTTGTATTAAATGCAAAAGGGGCCTCTATGCTGGGTGCCGACATTCGTACTCAAACAAAATTTGTGGATGCCAAACGCTCAACAAATGAATGGAGTGCAACAATCCAAGATAATAAAACCCAGAAAAAAACAACCATAACAGCAAAAGTAATTGTGAACGCAGCCGGACCATGGGTTGCAGAACTTTTACAAGACAAACTGCATGTTCAAAGTAAAATGAATGTTCGGCTTGTCAAGGGCAGTCATATTGTTGTCAAAAAACTTTATGAAGGTCCTCAAGCCTATATTCTACAAAATGATGACAAACGGATTGTATTTGCCATTCCCTACCACGAAGAATTCACATTGATTGGCACAACAGATATTTCCTGGGATCAATCTCCAGATATTTTACCTGGGATTGATGAAAATGAAACCGAATATCTATGTAAATCGGTGAACGATTATTTCAATAAGAACATTGCTCCAAAAGATGTAATCTGGAATTATTCTGGCGTTCGTCCATTATATGACGATGCTTCCAGCAATGCTTCAGCAGTAACCAGAGATTATCACCTCGATTTGAATGAGGAAAACAGTCAGGCACCTTTACTCTCAATCTTTGGCGGGAAAATTACAACCTATCGCCGTCTTGCAGAACATAGCATGGAAAAACTAGCCAAGTTTTTCAAATATACCCGCCAAAATTGGACGGACAAAGAACCTTTGCCAGGTGGAAATATTACCGATGGCAATTTTGATTTATTTTATAAAGATTTTCGCAATACTGTTTCCTTCCTTGATGAAATCACTGCCAAACGCATTGCACACAGTTATGGAACAGATGCCATAAACATTATTCACAATGCCAAAAGCAAGACGGATATGGGTATTGATTTTGGCCATGGTTTGACACAGCATGAAGTTGATTACCTTGTCGAAAAGGAATGGGCCATGACTGTAGAAGACATTTTATGGAGAAGAACAAAACTGGGATTATATTTCACCCAAGAAGAGCAAGGAAAACTGGCTCAATATTTGCAAAAGTCTCAATAACCTCCCTCCCCAGAAAGTCAATAACATATGCAAAATACAAAAAATCTTATAGGAGAGCTCATTTCTGAAGCGATTGCAGTTACAATTATCATATTTATTGGTTGTTCAGCAGCAGCAATGCTTCTTATGTATGATCCAAGTCCTTATCAAAATGCCTATTGGGGTGTTGCGATTTCCTGGGGATTAAGTGTAACTTTCGCGATCTATGTTACTGGCAGCATAAGTGGCACCCATGCCAATCCTGCTGTAACACTAGCCCTTGCCTTATTCCGGAATTTTTCCTGGAAAAAAGTCCCCGCCTATATAATCGCCCAGGTTTTTGGCGGTATTTGCGGTGCAGTTCTTGTTTATTGCATGTATTATTCAGTTATTGACCATTATAATGTTGTCCATCACCTGACCCGCCCATTGGGCGGTGGGGCCGGTGTTTTTGTTACATCACCCGGATTAACAGTCACACCTATCCATGCTTTTTTTAACGAAATCCTTTTAACTGCATTTTTGGTTTTCAGTATTTTTGCCATTACTGATGAATACAATACCATTGCCCCACAAGCAAACAGTGGTGCACTGATTATCGGTTTTGTAGTTGCTGCTATTGGTGCATCGGCAGGATATCTTGAAGGATGGGCGATCAATCCTGCACGTGATCTTGGTCCTAGAATATTCATCTATTTGGCTGGCTGGGGACCTTCTGCCTTTCCTGGTTTACCCTCTTATTGGTGGGGTCCTATTTTCGGCCCACTCCTAGGCGGTGTCATGGGTGGAGGTGCCTATCAATTATTCATTAAACCCTTTTTATCTCGTACATCATAACCTAATTACAAAGCGGATATAATTTCCATGAATAAAGCTCATTATATTATTGCCCTTGACCAGGGCACAACATCTACACGTTCAATTATCTTCAACACACGGGGCCAAGAAATATCGCTCAGCCGACATGAATTTACCCAGCATTATCCTCAACTTGGATGGGTTGAACATAATCCGGAAGACATCTGGAGTGATACTGTATATACAATTAAAAACGCCATTGCCAAAGCTTCCCTTGAAGGTAAAACCAGTGAAATTGCCGCCATAGGCATTACCAACCAACGTGAAACAGTTGTTATCTGGAACCGTAAGACGGGCAAACCTGTTTACAATGCCATCGTATGGCAGGATCGACGGACAGCAAATTCATGCAGAGCTTTAAAGGAAGAAGGGCTGGAAAAAACAATCTATAAAAAAACAGGCTTACTTCTTGACCCCTACTTCTCCGCGACAAAAATTGCCTGGATATTGGATAACATCCCAAATGTAAGATCTGAAGCAGAACGCGGTGAACTGGCTTTTGGTACAATTGACAGTTTCCTTTTATGGCGTCTAACTGGAGGCAAGGTTCACGCAACAGATGCAACCAATGCCAGTCGAACCCTGCTATTTAACATACAGACACAATCATGGGATCCAGAACTACTCAAAATCTTTAATATTCCCGCCTCTATTTTACCTGAGGTAAAAGATAACAGTACTTTGTTCGGCACGACAGACCCTGCCTTGTTTGGTAATTCAATTCCCATTATGGGAATGGCGGGGGATCAGCAAGCCGCATTAATCGGTCAAGCCTGTTTTGAACCCGGCATGGTTAAGGCAACCTATGGCACGGGATGCTTTATGCTGTTAAACACAGGGGACAAAATCGTAACCTCCCAAAACCGCATGCTCACAACAACAGCCTATCGCCTAAATGGTAAACCAACCTATGCACTTGAAGGATCCATCTTTGTTGCTGGTGCTGCAATCAAATGGTTAAGGGATGGTATCGGAATCATCACCCATGCCTCACAAACCAATGATATGGCAACCAAGGTTAACGACAACCATGAAGTATATATGGTTCCAGCCTTTGTCGGATTGGGTGCCCCCCATTGGGAACCTGATGTCAAGGCAATCATTACTGGATTAACCTTCAATGCGACGGCTGCCCATATAGCCCGTGCCGCACTAGAATCAATTGCCTATCAGACCTATGATCTTGCCGAGGCAATGAAAAAGGACAGTCTTGAAGAAATTTCATCCATCCGTGTTGATGGCGGAATGTCAGCGAATGACTGGTATTGTCAATTCCTGGCCAGTATTATGAATACAACCGTCGAACGACCCGCTTATATTGAAACAACCGCAATGGGAGCTGCCTATCTTGCTGGTCTTGGGTGCGGTATATGGAACAATATCGAAGATATTACGACCAACTGGTCCGAAGGTAGCACTTTCAAACCGGCAATGGAACAAGCAGAACGGGAAAGAAAACTCAAAGGTTGGCGACTAGCCTTTAAAAAAGCTTTACTGAAAGAATAATTTTTTCTCATGCCTTTATCCTTATAAAGGCATTTTTCATTTTTTATTATTGGGAATTGAGATACAAACCAGACATAAAAAAATTAAACCAATTCCTAACCAGCCAAAACCTGAAAATTTTTCCCCTACAATTATTACGGCAAGAAATGTTGCAATAACAGGTTCTAACAAGGTTATCAAAGTTGCCATGCTTGTTGGAACAAAGGACAAACCGTAACCAAAACAAAGATAACCAATAAACATGGGAATAGTCGCCATATAAATTCCAACAGATAAATTGCTCCATGAATTCAAATATGTTCCGCCCGTTATCAATAAAACTGGTAACAGCAAAAGACCACCAACCCCGAAAATACTTCCCATCGCTGCCTTTGATGGAATTTCATGATGTATCAAATGTCTTGCAACCCATGTATAGAATGCATAGGTAAACCCTGCCAATAATCCCAATAAAATACCCAGACTGATTCTTGCAAAGGATATTGGGCTATATAGGGTATGTTGGGCAGAAAAACAGAGCAAGATGATACCCGATACTCCCATAAAGGCACCAATGACCCATTGTAGGGTGACTTTGATATGATCCATTATGTTTTCAATTACAGCGGAAAAAAATGGTGCTGAACCAATTGAAACAACTGTTCCAACCGTAATACTGGCAACCCGCATCGAACCATAAAAAGCCAAAGGGTAAAACATAACGGCAAGGGCACCCAATATAATCCAACCTTTTTGACTATATAATTTCCCCTGATAATTTTTTAGACATGGCAAGGCAATCACTGATTGCAACAACCCACCGATACCCATAGCACCTGACCCAATCGCAAGCGCACTCACTTCAGGTGCAAATTGAGCGGCAACCCCTGTTGTCCCCCATAAAACAGAAGCCATTAAAATAGAGATTATCCCTATATATTTTTTTCCAATATTCATATCCGTTTTTTTACCGATAACTGATTGATTTTACTATCCATTGCAATTCGGCACCTGTTCAATACAATTTTTCAAAATAAAAATAAAATTCATATGGATAAAAAAAGAGATTATCCTCTTCAGATAATCTCTAATCGCAAACCGATTTAATTCATAATAAATTTATTGTTTGCTCTTATCTACCTGAGTGTTCAATTTCTTTCCATTGGATTGATAGGTCTGAAAAGCATTTTCTGCACTCCATCCTCCTCCCAACGTTCTGTACAAAGTTGAAAGACTCTGCATATATTGAAGACGTGCCTGAATAGATGAAACTTGGGCGGTCAATAATGTTCTTTGCGCTGTTAATGTGCTGATATAACTATCAATTCCATTTCTGAACCGGGCATAGGACAAACGGTAATCTGTCTGGCTTGCCTTGACATTGTCAGATTCAGCTTTCCACTTTTCTTTTAATGTTGTTCTGGCTGCCAAAGCATCAGCAACTTCCTTAAAAGAAGATTGTATCACTTTCTGATAATGAGCGGCGGCGGCACGTACTTTAGCTTTTGCTGTTCTCAATTGTGCCAGATTTTGCCCCTCATCAATTACAGGTACGGTAATTTTCGGCATAAATGTATAAGCCGCAGAATAAGGCCCAAACATTTGTGCAAAAGTTGCTCCTGCCGTACTGCCTGATGTTGTTAGCTGAATGGATGGAAAAAAAGCGGCTCTGGCATATCCAACATTCGCATTGGCTTCTTTAAGCTGATGTTCTGCCAATAAAATATCCGGACGACGTTCGAGAAGATCCGATGGCATACCCGACGCCACCTCTGGCATTGAAACAAAATTATCCAGAGAGGGATTAGGACCGGCCTTTTGCAAGACAGATTGTGGAATAGGCTGACCAATCAACAAAGTAAGGCTGTTCAGATCATTGGCAACCGTTTTTTGATAAACCTGCTCCTGACTTCGGGCTTCTTGCAACAATTCTGTTGCTTGTGCCACAGCCTGGGCATTTTGTTGACCATAGGTATGCATTCCTTGAATTAATTGTAAATTCCTTTCACGATTATGCAAGCTTTCCTGAACAGTACGAAGACTGTCACAATCCGCAAGCCAGGCCATATATGTATTAGCAACCTCGCTAATCAACGAAATTTGCACAGATAAAGTACTCTCTACCTGCTGCAAGTAACTTTCCCTGGCCGCTTTCGTCAAACTCCGAACATGATCGAATATATCAATTTCATAATTTGATACACCAAATCCCGTTGATAATTGGTTCCAATGCGTATAGCCCCGCATACCGCCCAAGGTTTTTCCCGGACTCGTTTGATAGGAAGCCCCCGCAGAATAATTTACTGTTGGAAATAAATCACCTCTTTGACGCATGTAACTGGCATGGGAAGCCGTAATATTCTCGATTGCCTCACGTAAATCACGATTATTAGCCAAAGCCATGGAAATCAATTCGCTCAAGACTGGATCCCGGAAAAAAACCTTCCAACCGACATTATAGGCTTGTGGCAAATTTGAATCCTTGGGCAAGGGAGCCCCATAAGCGGGTCCCATTGGCCATTGCTGGGAAATTGATGCATCTGGGCGTTTATAATCTGGAACAAGATTACAGGAGGTCGTTGAAAATATCATTAAAGCTAAAGTCATGGATTTAAGCGTTGACCGAAATGACTTTCTTATTTTCATCATTATTTTACTCTCCTGTCTGTCCAGCGGTTGCATCAACATTCTTATTATTTAATGGATGAGGACGCACCTTGAATAATCCCAGAACGACAATAAAAAATACAGGGACAAAATAGAGGGCCAACAAAGTGGCTGTAATAACACCACCCACCACGCTTGTACCAATGGCCACGTGACTTGCAGCACCCGCCCCTTTTGCAATTGCCAGAGGAACAGTTCCGATCACAAATGCCAGCGAGGTCATCAAAATAGGCCGAATACGTTCACGTGCAGCCATTATCGCTGATTCCTCCAATGTTTTTGTACCAGTATCATAATGTTCCTTAGCAAATTCAACAATCAGGATAGCATTCTTGGCCGCAAGCCCCACGGTTGTTAACAACCCAACCTGGAAATAAATATCATTATCTATTCCACGCAGATAAACCGCTGCCGCCGCTCCAATAATTCCCAAGGGAACCACCAGGATAACGGAAAAAGGTATAGCCCAACTTTCATACAAAGCCGCCAATGATAAAAAGACTGCCAAAATAGAAACAGCATATAGTTTTCCGGCTTGTCCAGAGGACTTTTCCTGTTCATATGACATGCCCGTCCATTCATAGCCTATTCCCTTGCCAAGCTCATTTGCATAACCCTCAATGATTTTCATCGCTGTACCATTACTGATACCAGGAGCTCCCTGCCCCATGATTTCAAAAGATGGATAACCGTTATAGGTCTCCACTTTCTGAGGAGCCATTTTCCATTCACCATCAACAAACGAGGTCAAGGGAACCATCTTGCCATTGCTATTCCGGACAAACCAACGCCTTAGATCATCAGGCTTCATTCGCGACTTGACATCTCCTTGTACAAACACGTGTTTTACACGGTCACGCAAGTTAAATAATCCCGCATCAGAAGATCCCAGAGCAATGGATAACGTTTGATTGATACTGTCAATACTAACCCCCTGGGCATGTGCTTTATCACGATCAATATTGAAATAATATTGCGGGGCAATAGGCAACCCATTCGGGCGAACGGCAACGAGACGATGATCCGCACTGGCCTTTTTTAACAAAGCGTCCCTTGCCTTCATAAAGGTAATGGTATCCAGATGTCCACGATTTTGCAATTCAAAGTCAAACCCGGTTGACGATCCTAAATCCATAACGGGAGGCGGAAGAAATGCCAACACATTGGCGCCAGGGATAGAAGACAATGCATGCATCGCCCTTGTTGCGATAGCTTGAGCGGTTGCCCTGGAATCGCTGCCCCTTTCATCAAATTCTTTCAAACGGGCAACACCAAAAGCTGCACTCTGGGCCTGACCACCAAAATTGAACCCAATCGCCGTAAAAACAAACTTGATATATTTATTCTCATGCTTAACAAAATAATCTGTCATTTTCCGGGTGACATTCGATGTCATTGCGGCTGAAGATCCAGGACTCAATGTTGCCTGCATGTAAACAACCCCTTGATCTTCATCAGGTAAAAACCCTTCGGGTAAAATATAAAAAACACATAATCCGGCAACCGTAATGAATACATAAATAATCATGGTTATACGTGAATGGTGAATCATATGCTTCACCCCTCGAATATACCCATCGACCATTTTATCAAACCCGTTATTAAATTTCGTAAAGAACCAACCGTGCTGTTCCTTTTTTTCCTTAGGTTTTAAAACCGTTGCACACAAAGCGGGGGTAAAAATCAATGCAATGACAACAGAAAGAGCCATCGCTGCAACAATGCTAATTGAGAATTGCCGATAAACCACCCCGGCAGAACCGCTGAAAAAAGCCATGGGAATAAAAACAATGGATAGAACAAGCGCAATACCAACCAGGGCCCCACTAATCTGATCCATGGAAATTTGAGTAGCCTTTTTAGGAGAACAATGTTCCTCCTCCATAACACGCTCAACATTTTCCACGACCACAATCGCATCATCCACAAGCAATCCGATGGCAAGCACCATAGCCAACATTGTCAAGGTATTGATCGAAAATCCAGCAAAAAACAGGATTGCGAATGTCCCCAGCAAAACTACGGGAACGGCAATTGCAGGTACAAACGTCGCCCTAAAATTTTGCAAGAAAACATACATCACAACAATAACCAGCAAAATCGCAATAACAAGAGTTTCAACAACCTCTTCCATTGATTCAATAATATATGTCGAGGTATCTTGTGGATATAAATAGGTTGTATTTGCTGGAAAATACTTGGATAATTCTGCAATCTTATTATGAATATCTTTTGACAGCGCCAACTGGTTAGCCCCAGAAGCAAGCTTAACACCAAAAGCAGCAACAGGCTGATTGTTAATCATACCAATTGGCTGATAAGTCATTGGTCCCAATTCAACCCTGGCAACATCTTTTAATCGGATACGTGCACCGTTTACCTGTGTTTTAACAACTATATTCTGAAATTCTTCTGGTGTGACCAAACGTCTTACACCACCTGTATAAATATCAGAACGCTGGTTAGGCAAAGCTGGCAATTTTCCAAATTCACCCAAAGGCTGTTCCGAGTTCTGGGAACCAATTTCATTCATCACATCCGTTGCATTAAGCTGATAATCATGCAGCTTATCTGGATCCAACCAGACACGCATCGCATATTCTGATGAAAAGGCTGTATAATCTCCCAACCCGTTCAATCGGGTAACGGGGTTCTGTATATCACTTGCCAATAAATCTCCCAGAGCTCCCTCATCCATGGATTGATCAGAAGATTGAACGGCAAAAAACATCATGTAACTTTTATTGGATTTCGAAATACGAATTCCTTGCAACGCAACCGTTGATGGTAACAATGAACGGGCAACATCAATACGGTTCAATACTTGAACCTGTGCAATATCCGGACTGGTACCCTGTGCAAAGGTGAGGGTAACTAATGCGGTTCCATCAGCATTAGCGGAAGTGGAAATATATTCTAGGTTATCCAAACCGTATAGATTTTGACTGATTGGATCAACAACCGTTCTTTGAACCGTATCTGCGGTAGCACCTGGATAGGTAAAACTTAATGTAATTGGTGGAGGGGCGATTGAAGGCCATTGTGCAATAGGCAGGCTTATAATAGAAATTGTTCCAATCAGTGAAACAAGAATAGCAATAACCCAAGCAAAAATCGGCCTGTCAATAAAAAAACGCGACAATGACATGTAAAAATTCCAATTATAACACTTTAATTAGGGACCTCTGCCGTAATCGTCCGTCCTTCTTTAGGAACGACTTTTTGACCTGGCCTGTATGAAGTTGGATTACTAACAAGAAGACGATCACCATCTACTGGACCTTTTGTAACAACCCAGTATGTATCCTGAATACGTTGTAATTCTACATTACGTCTTTCAATAACATTGTCCTTGTTAATAATATAAATATAGGGAGCATTATCCAAACCACGCATAATAGCTTCCTGAGGGATTAAAAAGGCCCCTTTCTCATATCCTTCATGCATAACAGCACGAACATACATGCCTGATAACAATAATTTATCAGGATTACGTATGATTGCCCGCTGAATAACAGATCCTGTTTCCTGATCCGTCACAACTTCGGTAAATAATAAATTCGCCTGTAAGGGATAACGAGAACCATCTTCTAAAATCAAATCAATAGGAACATGGGCTGCCCCACGTAAGGTCTGTAATTTTCCATTTTCCTGTCTTGAACGTAAACGCAACTGTTCTGCGGTAGGTTCAATAATATCAACAAAAATTGGATCAAGTTGCGTAATGACAGCGACTGGATCGGCCTGATTAACAGACATTAATGCGCCCTGCGTTTGGATAGAACGACTTATCCTTCCAGAAATGGTGGCATTAATTCCCGTATATTCAAGATTCAGTTCAGCCTGTCTTACTGTTGCTTTATCACTTTCAATATCAGCCTTAGTTGCTTCTTGTGCAGCAAGTGTATCATCATAATCCTGACGACTGACAGCATCCATATTTTTCAATGGGCCATATCTTTTTAACTTCAAAGTCTGGGTGCGTAATGTCGCCAAATCACGGTTAAGCTTACCCCGCGCCTCATTTAAAGCGGCTTGATAGGGTCGAGGATCAACCTCATAAAGCTGTTGTCCCTTAATAACATCCGTACCTTCTTCAAATAACCTTTTATAAAGATATCCATTTACCTGAGGACGAACCTGTGAAACGCGCATCGGAGAAACACGTCCAGTCAGCTCAACTAAATTCTCAACTTCTTGAGTATGAACCGTTACAAAATTCGCACTAGGTATGGGTCGAGCAGGTTGCTGTTTTTTACATGCATTAAGTGGCAATAATAAAGCAAATAATAAAGCATATTCTTTATGCCATTTTGTAAAGAAAGAATCTGTTATTGTCACTTCTCTTCCCTATTTCCTTAAAAATCAAGATAAATTTACTGTTGATTATCTATAAATAAAGTAAATTTTAAATTATAATATGAACAATTTAAGCTTATTCACTTAATAATATACATAATATTGTATATTCTTATTAAAAGCCTTCCCATAATATCGGTATGCTTCGAATAAACAACAGTTATTTTTCAACAAACAAAAAAATTGAATCCAAATTTTTCATTTTCAGCAAATTATTGGAAAACTTAACCAATAAATTTAACTATTAAAAATAATCTTATTTACCGTATATTTTTATAAGCTATATAGCCAGTTTTGATTTTAATATTAAAACTTATAAAGTAAAAATATACAACTCCAACATTTTATTTTAAAAAAAAGAATGACCACCATTGGTAACAACGTCAAAAAAATTAGAAAATATTTAAAACTTTCTCAGTCCCAATTAGCAGAAAGAGTCAGAAAGCTAACGGGTCGATGCTCCCAACAAACCATAGCGAATATTGAAAATGGCAATATTCGTGAAAGCTCTCTTTTACCTTATGTTGCACTTGCTCTGAATGTTAAACTCGACCATCTAAACCCAAATATCGGCAAGGGGAAATTAAAAAGTCAGATTAAACTTACCCCAAAAATAACTCAATTTTTCAATTCAAATTTTAAAGTTAACTCAAAAAAAGATAACTCTGATTTTAGTGATCATTCTTTTGATAACTTTAAACTGGATGAAGAAATACCTGTTTTCGGTACAATGAACTTGATCCATGATGATTTTATTCTGACGGATACGCCCATTGAATATGTTAAACGTCCCCATGTTGTAACATTTGAAAAAGATGCTTTCGGTATTTCAATTGCAAACCGTAATATTGAACCTATCTTTAAAATTGGCGACATTATAATTTTACATCCCCGTAAAATTGCCAAGAAAGGAAATATCTGTCTTTTTTTAAAGGTGGATAATAATCTCCACATCTATACAATGGGAGAATTAATAGAGGATCACCAGAATTTCTGGTTAATAAAATATTACAATCCTGAAAAGGAAAGAAAAATCTGTAAAAAAACATGGCAGAATTATTTTACCGTCGTTGCAAGATTTCTTTGATTCATTGAAAACAGAGAATCAATTCAGGTCTTAACATCTATGGTGGAGCCAAGGGGAATCGAACCCCTGACCTTCTCATTGCGAACGAGACGCTCTCCCAACTGAGCTATAACCCCCTAAAGTAAAATCTAATTCATTGATACTATTCCTAGAAAAACTGTCAAGAAAGAATTATATAATTCATACCATAATTTACCATCAGAATCCGTTATCAAGGAATTAGATATGTTTGAACTATATCAATTACTTCAAACCTTATTAAGCCTTTATTCTTTCATCCTGCTTGCCTATTGTATTTTCAGTTTTTTATTTGCACTTAACATCATTAATCCTAACGCACGGGCCGTTTATGTAATCGGCACTTTCCTAAGCAGGCTTTGCGAACCGATTTTACGACCCATTCAAAGAATTTTACCGGATCTTGGTGGTATAGATATCAGTCCTATCATTGTGTTTTTAATTATTGATTATCTTATTCGTCCATTATTGTTTCGTATTTTTTTTAACTTATCAATTTTTACCCATTAAATTAAAAAATGCCGTTATTCAAAATTAAACAATACCCAATAATGAATCATTATCTTTGCTTTTCAAAAACAGCATTTCGTATCAATCTCTTTTAATTACCATGAATGAACTTTATACAGACCTAAATTCAATTTTTTTCCAGTCGAATAATTTAATCCTTTGATTTCTCCCAATAAATCGACGGAAATATTATCTTTATCCAAATACTCTTTAAATGCTTTCTGATCTTTCCGATCAACCAAAGCCATTCCACACACCTTATTCTTTTCAAGAAATGCAGCTGTTTTCATCACGTTGATCAGCTGTGTTTCTTTCCCAACTAAAAAAACCAGGCTTGGTTCTGAATAAGAGGCCGAGGCCAAAACCGTTTCCTGACAGGGTTTAAGAAAATGAACAGTACGTGCGATTTTATAACTCAACCATTCTGGTTGTAAAGAAGGAATCAAGATTACGAATAGTTGAATATAAACAATTAGAGCAGCCAATATGGAAAAAAGAGAAGCCCTTTGAACATTTCGTTTGTAGAAACAGTAAATAACATACCCAATCAGACATAATACAGTGACTGCCCCGATCATCGCGGCATAATACCATTCTCCCGTCATGAAATGTGCCCAGATAACACTTCCAACAGCCAGAATGACTCCAACCAAACACCATAAAATCATATAAAAATAAAACAGCCCCTTTCCCAAGAAAGAAATTGGACCATGCCACCTTTCAGAAATTTTCCATAATGCAGCAGATGTAAGAATTGCAATTGCAGGATATGTAGGCAATACATAATGGGGAAGTTTGGTTGCAATAACCTCAAAGACCATCCAATGGGGAATAATCCAACATAACAAAAATTTTACTGATTCAGTTTTTCTTTCCATCCATATAAAAGGTAACGACCATGCCGTAAACAGGGAACCCGGCCAAAATGCAATTAGAAAAACCAGAAGATAATACCCTGGTGGTAATCCGTGCGCCTGTTGTCCTGACGCAACCTTCCCTAAAAAATTCGTACCAACTGCATTTGTGAAAAACTGTCCATGACTTATCAAGGCAATGGCAATACACCAGGGTAGGGCAATCATTACAGAAATTAACCAGCCATAGCCGGGCCTTAATTGTTTCCACCATGATTTATCCTTTTGAACCCAGGCTAGAGTCAAGGGAGTCAATAAGGTTGGGATGAGAATAACTGGCCCCTTCAACATCAATCCACACCCAATTGCGCCCCAATAGATTGCGGCAATGTGAAAAGGTGATTTTTCCACAGATAAACGGGATAACCACGCTTTTGCAACACTCGTTTGGGCAAGCAAAATGAAAAACAGTAAAGTCGTATCTATTGTGGCCATACGACCTTCCGCAGTAAGTATTACCGAAACTGCCAGAAAAATACCCGCCAATAAACCAACACATGAATCAAATAATAGACTGCCTATCCATACAGTCAGTAAAACAGATCCAACCGCAGCAAAGAGGGAAGGAATGCGATATGGCCAAACCTCTTTATGACTGATGGAATATGCCGCCTTAACAGAAAACGCTTCCAACCAGTAAATTCCGGCAGGTTGCAGATAACGAGGCTTGTCCTGAAACCGAACATCAACATAATTACCGCTCTCCAGCATTTGAGATGTTGCCTGCATATACCGGGCCTCATCCCTATCCAGTGGTGGAAGGCTTGCTCTACCAGGTAAAAACAACACAAAAACAAACAAGGCAAGCCACAAATAATGACTTGCCTTCAAACGAAAAGACGGTTCCGAGAGATGAGAAATACTCATGCTTATCCCTTTTTATCTTGATCTGTTTCGGTCTTAAGACTTTCTAATATTACCAGGCAAATGAATACGATTTAACAACCACATTACCCCCAGTAAATCCCTTATTCCCACAAGGGCACGATTTAAATTGGTATATTTAGAAAATCCATTCAGTCTTTGCCTGTGATGGACAGGATAACATAATAGAGGAACACCATAATGGGCAAATAAAGCCGGTAAAAAACGATGTAACCCTTCAAACTGCGGTAAGGAAAGAAAATCGTTTTTCATAAACAATTTCATTGGCGCACCCGTATCTGGACAGCCATCATTCAACAAACGGCGTCTTAACCCATTTGCAAACCGCGTTGCAAACCGACGGGAAAAATTATCATGTCTCTTTAATCTTACCCCTACAACTAACGGGGGTTTTCCTTGATGTCGCTGCATTACATCCCACATTGCAACAATATCAATGGGATCATCCTGACCATCCCCATCCAGAGTTGCAATCCATTCCCCCTTTGCAACTTTGATTGCAGTCAATAATGCAGCTGATTTACCGCAACATTTGGGATGAGATAAAATAACAAGCCCGGGAAGAATCGTTTTTTTTATTTCGATTAACTGATCCAGCGTATGATCAGTACTTCCATCATTAACAAAAATAACTTCACTATCAGGCAACTTTGGCAAAACAGAAGCAATTTCCTGACAGACAGGTAAAATATTATCCGCCTCGTTTAAAACAGCAACTACAATTGAAAGTTTATAATTCATGTGCATGAACGAGACGAATAAAATTAGGCATTATATTGGTCTTTGGCCAACATCTTGGGAACTTCAGCAATTGCATGATCAATTAAGGACTTATCTTTTTCCTCAGTCATAACAGATGCAATTACTTCTCTTGCAGCTTTTACAGCAATTTCAGCAGCCTCTTTACGAACAACTGAAATGGCTTCTTGTTCAGAAGCAGCCATTCTTTGACGAATAAGCTGTTCATGACGTTCAGCCGCAAATTCTGCATCCTTTTTTGCTTTGGCAGCAATACGGGCTGCAATTTCCTTGGAATTTTGCAGCATTCTCTCTGCCTCTTCTTTGGCAGCCTCATGCTCTTTTCTGGCATTCGTATATATTTCTTCAGCTTCCCGACGCAAACGGCTGGCCTCTTCCAGTGCCGCCTGTATCTGTGCAGACCGTTTATCCATCATTGCAGCCAAGGGACGCCAAATCTTTTTACCAAACAGGACAAAGAATAAAATAAATGCAATAGCAGCCCAAAAACGTGGTTCTTGTAAAAAAAGCATCATACTCTCTCTGCTTGTTTAATGTGAAGACGAAGGGACAAACTGTCTGATCTTTTGATCAATAACGCCGCTATCTATCTCTTCATTCAGCATTTTCTTCACCAAAAGATACGCAACCTCTTTTGACATTTGATCAACCTGGGTCAGGGCTTTATTTCGAGCTTCAATGATGCGTTTTTCAGTAATCTTCATTTCCTGATCAAGCTTACCTTGCAATTCCTGCATTTTTTTCGCAGAATCCGCTTTGGTTTCCTGTAAAATAGCATCAACATGTCTTTGCGCTTCCAAAGCAGCATCATGACGTGTTTTATTTAATGCAGCGACAGCTTTATCAGCCTGTGCCTTAGCCTGACGTGCGGAATTCAAGTCTTGATCAATTTTTGAACGACGATGGGAAATAACATTTTCAACCTGAGGAATTGAAAAATATTTCACCACCAGAAATAAACAAAAGAAAATAATCAATACCCAAAAAAATTGACCCATTACCAATGGGTTTTTAAAGTCCATCTGGGGCATGCCAGCAGCTCTGGCATTCGTAGCAAAAACAGGTGCCAGCAACAGGCTTGCACATCCCCCCGCCACGAGAGACGCCGCCAGACGGGTAAAAAAGACTGAAAAGCGTCTCATATAAAAGAACCCTTTACATGAACAGAATAAGAAAGGCGATCAGGAGTGCGTAAAGAGCCACAGCTTCTGTAAGAGCAAAGCCCAACATTCCCAAACCAAATACATGAGAACGTGAAGCTGGATTGCGAGCAATACTGCTTACCAGAGTTGCAAAAATATTACCAATACCAATACCAACACCGGAAAGAGCGATAACAGCGAGGCCGGCACCAATCTGTTTTGCAGCCAAAAGAAGCGAATGATCCATTTGTTTTTTCCTTGTTATTAAAAATAAAGTAAACGAAACCCAAAGTTAATGATGAACGGCTTCTTGTAAATACATACAGGTAAGGATTGTAAATACATAAGCTTGCAATGCACCAACCAATAGTTCAAGGGCAAATAAGGCTATATTGAGCAAAATAGGAAATATACCTAAAAAACCGCCAACAGCCAATCCCAATCCAGCAGCCAACATAATCGTGAAAGCAGCAAACATTTCCAACATGACGTGACCAGCAACCATATTCGCAAACAAACGAATAGACAGGCTGACAGGTCTCGACAAATAGGACAGAATTTCAATAGGCACCAATAACGGGGCCATTAAAATTGGCGCTCCAGCAGGCATGAAATGGGCAAAAAATTTCAGTCCCTGATTTTTGAGGGAAACAATGATTGCCAAGACAAACACCATCAAGGCTAAGCTGACCGTTACAACGATATGACTGGTAAAAGCGAAAGAAAAAGGCAAAAGCCCAAGATAGTTCCCCGTCAGGATGAAGAAAAACAATGCGAATATAAATGGGAAAAATCCTTTGCCCTTTTCACCCATGGTTCCCACAGCCATACTATATACAAATTCATATAGTATCTCTGTTGCCGCCTGATAACGACCGGGAACCACTGCCTTACGACGCATGCCAAAATAAATAGCGACCGGGACAATTACTGCTGCAATCACCATCATTAATTCTGACTGGCTGAAACGGATTGTTTCACCCAAGGTTCCAAAAACTGGATGCAACTCAAATTGACCGAGCGCGTCTATATTATGACCGGCCACTAATTTTCTCCCAATATAAACCGAATCTTACCAAAAATAGCATTTATTTTAACCTTATATCATTAGGTTTAACAAGATGCCAGATATTAAAAATGCCCGCAATCATTCCTAAAACTGAAAATATAAGAATAAAAACTGGTTTTGTTGATAACCAATAATCCAATCCATATCCTATTACAAGACCGACAATAAAGGCAGATACTACTTCTACACCAGCACGACAGGCAAAAAACCAAGGATTATTGCCATATTCTGTTTTTTTTTCTCGTTTTTTTGAAGAGCGTGGATTTAATCGATCTTCAAAACCATTCAATTTCTGATCAAAGGCATCAAGCTGATTCTTTTCCTGATTCATTGTTATAGCTTCAAACCTCCAAACCGAAATCAATAACTGATACAAACACTTCTCCAAAAACCAGTTTCAAAGAAAATTACTGCGGAATATAATCATACGATGGACTTCCTGCAGGGGCACCAGCTGGTGGAACATTAAATTGCGACAATTCCACCATGGTATTTCCCGTCTTACCGATTATCCTTGCCTGTAACGCTTTACCCAGAGAATTGACATTTCCCATCCCGCTAACATAAATTTTCTGACCTACACTCAAAATAAAATCAAGTTTTTTAACATCGGAAGAGCGAATATAAATAACTGTTCCATCCTTTAAAACAACACCCATTTTTTCACCTTGCAAATTATATAAAACTTGCTTGACTGTACCATTTACAGACAAATCTGGTCCAGTAATAGGTACAGGTGAAAAGTTTGCCTCGGGACTATCCTCCTCAATCTGTTCTCCACGTTGATTGATAATCTCAAAAGCCTGGACAAAAGGTAATGAATAGGCTTTCAACCCACGAATCACCACGTCCTGACCCGGATGAACAAAGGATTTCACAATTTCCCCAAACATTGTGGAAAACATGATTTGCGTTCCATCCGTTAATAACAATCCACCCAAATTGCCATAAGGGGTAGGAAGATATTGTGCAACATTTCCCTTAACAACAGGCAATACTGAAAAATCCAGAACAGTTTTTGCAACCCGATTATTTTTCTGAACCGAATCAACCTTCCGTATATGATGTATATTTCCATTTTCTGGCCTGGCCTGGCTTTCTGACAGATTGGCATTAACAAAGACAGAACTTACCAAAAAACAGCCGGCTAATTTCCATTGATTGTTTTTCATAAACGATCACAAACCTAAATAAATCTAATAAATTTAATACGAATATACACATATTTGTGGTTTTCTGTAATTATATACTGTTTACTTCAAAATGAGAAACAATCAATTTTTTTATAATGATATCCTTTTTTAGACCGAGACACATGTGCATACCTCTTCTGTAACCATCCATCCTTTCAGGGAGAAAAATAGAGCTTTCTCCGTTGTCCTTTTCATCGAATTATGGGAGCGCTTTGGCTATTACGGTATGCTAAGCATTTTAGTGCTGTTCCTCATTAACAGAATGCATTTCAATGATCAGAACGCCAATCTTCTAATCGGTGCATTTTCAGCGATGACTTATGCCGCACCAGTACTTGGGGGATGGATTGGCGATAAAATCATTGGAAACAGAAGAGCGATGCTTTATGGCAGCATAATTCTTGCAATGGGCTATCTTTTATTGGCAGAGGCAACCCATGATACAGCCATTCTATATCTTACCATGGCTGTCATCAGTACAGGAAACGGTCTTTTTAAACCCAATGCGGCAACGCTGGTTCGACGCATTTATGATCAAAACGATGATCAACTGGACATTGCCTTTACCCTTTATTATATGGCAGTCAATGTTGGCTCGACCGTTTCCATGCTTCTCTGTCCAATTCTTAAAGACCATTATGGATGGTCCGCTGCCTTCATCACCTGTTTTATAGGACTTGTCCTTGGCATTCTCAATTATTTTGCCACACATAAAAGATTAAATCCCTATTTGCCCAAGAAAGATCAGGATCCATTATCCTGGCCGGTTCAAGGTCTGATTTTTCTAGGGATTGTCACCTTTATTTCCGGAATGACCTTTCTGATTCAATCGGCAACCTTGATTGCTGCATGTATGTGGGCTGCGGCTATACTGATCTTTCTTTTATGGATCATCATGTATTACAGGATTGATTCATCAAATCGTTATGGTCTAAAAATAATGTATATCCTAACTCTGGAAGGAATGCTTTACTTTATTTTCTATCAACAAATGTCAACATCTTTGACCTTGTTCGCGCAACGGAATATAAATCCCGCTTTTTATATCGGATCATATCATCTTTTCAATTGGTCTTCGGGACAGTTTCAGGCGCTCAATCCCATTGCGATTATCATTCTCAGCCCCATTCTGGCAAAACTATATGACTATATAAACAGGCAATCATATGATATTTCCATTGCCACAAAATTCATTACCGGTTTCAGTTTTGTCGCCTTCGCCTTTGGTATTTGGTGGTTTGCCTGTTTTAGAAGCACAACTCCACAATTATCCTCCTGGGTTATGATATATGGTTATTTTTTCCTTTCTCTGGGAGAACTTTTAACCAGTGGTCTCGGTTTGGCGGTCATTGCCCGCTATGTCCCGGCATCCATGAATGGGTTTATGACCGGATCTTATTTCATGGCTTCAGGTATCTCCCTTTACATAGGCAGTAAAATCGCAAATCTTGCAGCCTCAAAAAATATCAATACAGCAACTGACCATCTTACACTTCAATTATATCAAAATTTATTTTTAAATCTTTTTATCGCTGCCATTATTGTCTTGATTTTGCTGGTTGTTTTATATCCCCTTATTCAAAAATGGGATCGTAATTTTAAAACCAATCAAATATGAAATGAGATTTCATTGATACGAAACCATGTTTATTTTAATATTACGCAAGACATAAAAAGCGCATAAAACCGCAAAAAATCCAAAAGGCATAACCCCAATTGCCTGACCAACCAATATTCCTTTCGGGCCATAGGTTGCACCAAACCAGACAAAGGGAATTGTCCCCAACGTGGCTCTACCCCAATTAAACAGGGTCGACAATAAGGGATATCCCAAATTGTTAAAAGCCGTATTGGAAACAAATAACATCCCCAAAAATAAATTGCTTAAAATAACCCAGTGACAAAATAACCGCATCAGTTCAATACCTGCCGCCTTTAACGCAAACATTTTGACGATCCATTCCTCTCCAACAAAAAAAAGGATCCATGCACATAAAACACATAAACATACCAATTTTAGCGAGACCATCAAAGTTTCACACATCCGATCCCTAAACCCGGCACCAAAGTTTTGCGAAATAATCGGCCCCACCGAACCTGTCAAAGCAAATACAAACGCAAATGCTACAGGAACGATACGATCAATCGCGGTTTGTCCCGCAATTGCATCGCTTCCAAAAGATGCCATTGTTTTGATAACAAAAGTGTTTCCTGCTGGTGTCGCTAGATTGGTTAAAATCGCAGGAAATGCAATTACAAAAACAGGATAAGAATCAGAAAAGATCTTTTTCCAAACTGGCTTATGAATTAATTGATACTTCCTCAAACTATAAAAACCAAAAACGGCAACAGCCGCTCGTGAAAAAACGGTACTTACTGCCGCTCCTTCCAATCCCCAACCAAAATATAAAATGAACAAAGGATCCAAAACCGCCGTAACCAGGGCTCCTGCAATTGTGATATACATGGATCCTTTTGCATCACCCACCGCCCTTAACAATCCAGACAATGCCATTCCCAACCCTATAAAACATAAAAAAGGGGAAGTAATAGCTATAAACTGACCGGCTTGTTCAAGCACTAAATCCTGTGCCCCTAACAAAGATAAAACTGGATATCGGAAAACCATGATCGCAATACCAATTACAATCATAATTACCGTCATCAATAATAAAAACGAATTTATAATCTGACCTGCCAAATCATGTTTTTTGGCCCCAATCAGCCGTGCAGTCACGACCGTGATTCCAATAGACATACCAATACAGATCGCCACCTGCAAAAAGTTAATTACATTGGCAAAACCAATAGCTGCTGTGTAACGTGTATCCCCCAATCTGGAAATATAAAAAAGATTCAGAAAATCAACCAGAAAAACAGCCATTAACCCAATTGTGCCGGTTCCGGCCATAACGATCACATGCCGCATAATAGACCCTTCACAAAAACGGGGTTTATGTATTGATGGATCTTTGGCAGAAATTATCATAATAAATCACGGTCTTAATTTTAAAGAAATAATAGAAACTTTTACACACAGATCATTGATTCATAAATCTTTTATTTATGACGATCCTGTTCCTGAAGATAAGGCAAATAGATTTTTTCCAAAAAAGAAACAGGAAACAAATCAAGGATTCTTGCGATAATGGCAAGCCAAACTGGAAAAATAACACGCCTCTTTCGCCCTTCTATCCCTTCCAATATCAATTGTGCCGCCTTATCCGCCGATATTTTCCCTGGCATATAAAATTTGTTTTTTTGTGTCATCGGTGTTTCAACAAAACCACAACAAACACTCGTTAACTGAATTCTGCATTTTTTCCACCAACCCATACCACTCGCCACCATAAACCGATCCACAGCCGCTTTTGACGCACAATAAGATGGAGCCCAGGCCGAAGTGAAAAAGCTTGCAATTGAGGCAATAGCAGCTATTCTTCCTCGTATATGTTCTGAATTGCATTCCTGTCTTTGCATCACCTCAATTGCGGGAAGAACTGTATTGAGGACACCATTCATATTGGTCTGCATGATTTTATAGCACTGTGCAATTGGTTCTGGAATAACATGCGCATGGGTCTCAACATGGGGAACGAAAGAAATTCCTGCACAAGCCAATACAAGATCAAGCTGTCCAACAGATTTAATCCATTTATCCATTTCCTGATGATTGCAGACATCAATAATTTTCGTATGAACATTGGCACCCAGTTGACAACATTTTTCAGCCAATACTACCAAAGCATCCGAACGCCGGCCTGATAAATGCAATGTGACCCCCGGTTTGGCAAGCCGAATAGCCAAGGCATACCCAATACCTGATGATGCCCCCGTGATTAGAACTGATCGTAATTTCATATACATATATTGTTTACTTTTCTGTTATAAGCTTGAATAATTACTGCTTATCAAGGAATATCAAGGTATGTCTGAATCTAAAGCCAAATCAACATCAACTCCAAGAAAAAGAGGAATCTGTTTTGTTCTTTCCGCTCCTTCTGGTGCTGGAAAATCAACAATTGCCAATGCTCTCCGGGCGACTCAACCCAATTTGTTTCCTTCGATCTCAGTAACAACCCGTGACCCTCGACCCGGTGAGGAACACGGTGTTCATTATCATTTTATCAGTCAAGAAGAATTTGAAAAACAAGCAGAAAATGATGAGTTACTGGAATGGGCAACCGTCTTTGGTCGAGGTTATGGTACACCCAGGGCTCCGGTCGAAAAACTATTGTCGGAAGGCAAAGACCTTATCTTTGACATAGATTGGCAAGGACATCAACAGATTCGTAAGGCTTTACCCCATGATGTTGTAGGTGTCTTTATCTTGCCCCCCTCACTTAATGAACTAAAAAATCGCCTTCAACTGAGAGGGTCAGACCATATTGACGAAATTAACAATAGAATGAACAAGGCAATGGATGAAATATCCCATTGGAATGAATTCGATTATGTTATTATTAATCATCAATTAAACAAGGCTATTGAAGAAATTGAATCTATTTTAGCCAGCGAACGATTAAAAACAGACAGACAATTATTTTTAGACCCTTTCATTCAAAATTTTCAACATGAGCGATAATACTAAAATGGATTTTTCAGCCTTAACCATCCTGTGCATAGGCGACATTATGCTGGACCGCTTTATTTACGGAAATGTCCAGCGTATTTCACCCGAGGCACCAGTACCTGTTCTTCATTTAAACAGCCAAAAAGAAATGCTGGGCGGTGTTGGAAATGTTGCCAATAATATTTTATCCCTAAATGGTAAGGCTGTTCTGGTTGGATTAGTCGGAAATGATGAATATGCATTGAAAATAAAAAAAATAATGCGTTCGAAATATATTCCCGAAGATTCCATTATTTCCTCTCCCTATCGCCCAACTATCTGTAAATCGCGCTTTATCGCTGCAAATCAACAAATCATTCGTGCAGATGAAGAAAGTCTTATTCCCCTTCATTCCGAAGAAATCACCCTATTGATTGAAAATATTGAAAAAAATATTTCATCTGTTCAGGCTGTTATCATATCTGATTACGGAAAGGGAGTCTGTCACCCTGAGATTATTCAGTTTATCACACAAAGGGCCAAGCATTACAGCCTGCCTGTATTTGTTGATCCTAAATCCAGGGATTTTTCCCTTTATAGACATGCAACCTGTATCACACCCAATATTGCTGAAGCAAGCCAGGCCGTGCAGATGTCCCTGAAAACTGATACCGATTTTGAAAAGGCAGGACAGGAACTCTTAGATATCACCCAGGGACAAGCCATTCTGATCACGCGATCAGAAAAGGGAATGACATTAGTTGAAAAAAACAGAAACACCCAACATATACCCTCCCGAGCTAGGGAGGTATTTGATGTTTCTGGCGCGGGCGATACAGTTATTGCAACCTTGGCATTGGGGGTCGCCTCGGGATTATGCATAAAGGAATCAATGCATATTGCAAATGCAGCTGCTGGTGTCGTAATCGGAAAAGCGGGAACCTCCACCGCCACCATTGCAGAAGTTAAAAATGAACTGAAAGCACAATCCTCAGAAGAGACTTTTCCTCTTGTTACACCTGAACTGATTTCACTGAATGATTTGACCCTTCAAGTCAATAAATGGAAAAAACAGAGGCTTACTATTGGTTTTACCAATGGATGTTTTGACATCCTCCATACAGGTCATATATCGCTTTTGCAATCAGCACGCACACAATGTGACCGGCTTATCGTTGCACTGAATTCAGATACAAGTATTCAACGTTTAAAAGGACCCAAAAGACCTATTAATCCGTTAAAAGAACGCGCCAGACTCATTTCTGCCATACGGTATGTCGATGCCGTTGTTGCCTTTGACGACGATACCCCCCTTAATCTTATTCAACATATAAAACCTGATATTCTAATCAAAGGGGCAGATTATATTGGAAAAGAAGTTGTTGGACAGAATATCGTTGAACAATATAACGGCAAAGTTATTTTGACAGAATTGCAGAAAGGTTTTTCAACCACCAATATTATTGATAAAATAAAACATTTATAAATCAATGTAATTTGAGTCTAAAAAGTCAAGTATTATGCCTATCTCCCAAAATATAACCCGATACTATATCCTCTTTACTTCCTGGTTATTTGATAAGGCCTTACCATATTGGGGAACAATAGGATGTGATGGAACCGCAGAAAACCCTTTTCTCTACGGAGTTCATGAACAACTAAAGCTTGATGGACAACCTGATTTTCCTGGATACAAACGAATGCGTGTTCAGGCACGTCAACTTTATACCTTTAGTCAAGCAGGACTTTTGGGATGGACAAAGGGCAACATAATTGCTGAAAGAATATATGTTTTTATGCAAAATGCTCTTCAAGGTGAGGGACATTGGGCAAAATCCCTAACACGAAATGGAAAGATTCTTGATAAAGCTTCTGATTTATATGATCTAGCCTTTATCATTTTCTCTCTGGCCTGGTATGGAAAATTAAGTAATAATCCCAGACCCATTCAACAGGCCCGCCAGACCATACAATGGATCCTGCAATTTATGGCTTATCCTGAGGGTGGTTTTAAAAATATTCTCCCCTTGACTGCCGGATATCGTCAACAAAACCCGCATATGCATCTTCTGGAAGCAACGCTGGCCTTGTTCGAAGTTACCCAAAATGAACGAGATCTTCTTTTAGCCCACAAACTTATTTCTCTATTTAAAAATCATTTTTTTGATCATCAAGCTGGTGTTTTAGGTGAATATTATACTGAAGGGTGGTTTAATGCTCCTTGCATGGCTCGGGAAAGTATCGAGCCGGGACATCAATATGAATGGATTTGGCTACTTTACGAATATCAACGCTTGACTGGAATCAGTTATAAAAAAGAAATTGACCGTCTATTTCTTTTTAACCGTTTACATGCCATTGATCAAAAAACCGGACTCGTTGCGGATAAAGTAAGAAGAGACGGGACGCTAACCCATAAATCTGCCCGATTATGGGTTCAGACAGAAGCTTTACGGGCGACAATTCATAATCAAGATGAAACGAATTGCCACCATCTTGTCCAAATTCTTCATAACTTATTATATCGTTATTTTACCCACTGCCCGTCAGGCACATGGCAAGATCAATTAGATGATCACTATCATTATAGAAACGATAAAATTCCAACCAGTTCATTTTATCATATCATGAGTGCCTATATACAACTTCATAAAACAATCAACTTATCCACATTATCCACAGATTTCCCCACAATTAACAACCCCATTAATCAACAAAAAGTGATACAATAAAAACGTGAGTAATAAAGAATCCAGTTCTAATAAATCATCTTTGTTGGAAATGTCTCAAAGACTGCCTCCAACCAATATTCAAGCAGAACAGGCATTGCTTGGTGCTTTACTGACCAACAATAAAGCTTATGATAAAATCGCCGATTTTTTGATTGGTGAACATTTTTCAGATCCCATCAATAAAGAAATCTACGATGCTATTGTAAAGCGTATTGAAGCCGGTCAAATAGCGGATGCCGTTACTTTGAAAGCTGAGTTTGAACATTCGGGAAAATTAGATCAGGTTGGCGGAGTAGCTTATCTAGGACAATTATTACAATCCATGGTGGGAATTATTAATGCCAAGGATTATGGTAAAATTATTCATGATGCCTGGATAAGAAGACAGTTAATTGATATTGGCGAGGATATTGTCAACGAAGCTTTTCAATCAAATACTGAAATAAATGGCACTGATCAGATTTCTTTAGGCGAAGAAAAGCTTTTCCAGCTTGCCACGCATAAAGGGCAAGAGGGTGGTTTCGTCACCTTTGAAAATGCATTAACAGAAGCCATTACAATTGCTGAAAAGGCTTTTACAAACAGTAGCGGAATCGCCGGACTCACGACAGGATTACGTGACTTGGACAAAAGAACTGGGGGATTGCATCCTTCTGACTTAATTATTCTGGCTGGTCGACCTGCCATGGGGAAAACTGCCCTGGCAACTAAAATCGCTTTTAATGCGGCACGCAATCTTTTACAAGAATCACAAATTCAATCGGATACAAATCATCATAAAATAGGAACTGTTGCCATTTTTTCTTTGGAAATGTCTTCTGAACAATTGGCCACCCGTTTACTTTCCGAGGAATCACGTGTTTCAAGTGAACGCATCCGTCGTGGAGAAATTGGACAAAGGGAATTTGATCGCTTTGTTCAAGTCAGCCGAGAATTATCACAGCTTCCTCTCTACATTGATGATACACCTGCAATCAGTCTATCCGTCATGCGAACACGCTGCCGAAGATTATCTCGAACAAAAGGGTTGCGATTGGTTGTCGTCGACTATTTACAACTGATGCGTCCATCCGTTGGCAGTAAACCTGAAAGTCGGGTCTTGGAAATTTCACAAATTACCCAAGGATTAAAAGCTCTGGCAAAAGAATTTAATATTCCCGTTATTGCACTTTCACAACTTTCAAGACAGGTCGAAAGCCGAGAAGATAAACGTCCACAACTTTCAGACCTACGAGAATCTGGCTCAATTGAACAGGATGCAGATAGCGTCATGTTTGTCTATCGTGATGAATACTACTTACAGCAACGCATGCCAAAACCAACCACATTTGAAAATGAGGATAAATATCAAATTGCCTTGGAAAAATGGCAAGCAGATATGAATAAGGTTCATAATAAAGCAGAACTCATTCTTGAAAAGCAACGTCACGGCCCAACCTGTAAAATTGACCTCTTTTTTGAAGGAGAATTTACACGCTTTACCGATCTTGACGAAATTCACGATTATTAATTCAATAAAAATTAACAAAACCATTCATGTTAATGGCTGTTAACATCCCCCTGAATCAAGGGAACCTGCGTGACTTTTTGAGGGGTAAGGGTTACAATCCGATAAATAATGCCATTCCCTTCCCCAGCGACACCACTTAAATCTGATTCTTGATTGTAAGAAGAATAGTCTTCATCATTTTTAACCACAGGAATATTCATTACAAAAATCCATTTTCCTGCCGGCAAATAGGCAATGTGAAAATCACCTTCTTGATCACAAGTTACGGAAAAACGGTATTGAACAGACTGTGGATTTAAATTCTTGATATTGGTAATACCTCGCATTCTAAACTGCAACTGTTCCATTACATAATCAGAATAGGGATAATAATAGACGGTTTGTCCTGCACAACTTTTCATCGTACCATCGGATAATCGATAGATACCCATACCTGCGACCGCTGCATTTCCTGTTTTTTTAGACCATTGAACCGAAGCTGGATCAAATTGACTTTTCAAGCGATATTCTTTCGCATAAACAAACTGCACAAACAGAAATAAAGAAGAAATACAGAACAAACCTATCCGTTTCATTTTCCCTTGACCTTTTAATGACGGAAATGGCGCATTCCCGTAAAAACCATTGCAATTCCAGCCTCATCTGCGGCCGCAATCACCTCATTGTCACGCATTGAACCACCTGGCTGAATAACCGCAGTGGCTCCTGCCGCTACGGCAGCCTGCAAACCGTCTGCAAATGGAAAAAAGGCATCTGAAGCAACAACACTTCCCCGGGTCATGGGTTTTTCTAAACCGGCTGCTTGAGCTGCTTCCGCACTTTTGTGGGCAGCAATCCTAGCTGAATCGACACGACTCATTTGACCCGCACCTATCCCTACAGTCGCTTTATCTTTAACATAAATAATTGCATTTGATTTAACATGCTTGCCAATCGTAAAGGCAAAAATCAGATCTTCCATTTCCTTTTCAGTAGGTTCGCGTTTAGTTACAACCTTAAAATCGTAAGGTCGTCCATTATCACGATTTTGTAAAAGATACCCACCAGCCAAAGTACGAACCGTCATACCTTGTGCCAATGGATCAGGCATTGCCCCTGTTTCTAAAACCCTTACATTCTTTTTCTTTGAAAGGATCTCCAATGCATCTGAATTGACCTTTGGAGCAATAATCACTTCACTAAATATAGTTATAATTTTTTGTGCGATTTCTTTATCTAATGGACGATTGACCGCAATAATTCCTCCAAAAGCAGAAACAGGATCACACCGTAAAGCCAAATCCCAAGCCTCTGATAAAGAGGATGCGCTTGCTGCACCACAAGGGTTTGCATGTTTGACAATAACAACAGATGGTTTATCAAATTCAGCCACCGCTTCAAAAGCTGCATCTGTATCGTTAAGATTATTATAGGAAAGCTCTTTACCCTGTAATTGTTGGGCTGTTGCAACACCCGGACGTTGTTCATCATTCGTATAAAAAGCAGCCTGTTGATGAGGGTTTTCCCCGTATCGCAAAATCTGTTTCCGTTGGCCACTTAAATTTAGGCGTTCTGGAAATATATCTTTTGCTTGACCTGCAAACCAACAGGCAATCGCAGCATCATATGCAGCGGTCCGGGCATAAGCCGCCTGGGCCCATTTTCGCCGCTGCTGTATTGTTGTTCCACCATTCTGCTTCATCTCTTCTTTAAAAGCAGCATATTGATGAACATCCGTCAACACCGCGACATGACTATAGTTTTTAGATGCAGCCCTGATTAAAGCTGGACCACCGATATCAATATTTTCTATAATATCTTCTTTACCGGCGCCTGACGCGACTGTTTCCTCAAAAGGGTATAAATTGACACACAACAAATCAATCGGCAAAATATTATGCTGTTTCATTTGTTCCTGATGACTGGCCAGATCACGTCGTCCCAATAACCCACCATGAATTTGAGGCACCAGTGTTTTAACTCGACCATCCAGAATTTCCGGAAATCCTGTAAAATCCGAAACCTCTACCACTTTTATTCCGGCATCCCGAAGTGCATTGGCTGTCCCACCTGTTGACAAGATTTCCACGCTGTTTTCAGCCAATAACTTGGCCAAATCAATTAAACCTGTTTTATCAGAAACAGAAATCAAAGCCCGACGAACAGGAATAATCTGTTGATCCATATTAATATTCCAAACCTAATATTCTAACAATTTACACTTATTATAATTTTTATTGAGGATGGGCAACCCATCGCCATGTCTGAATTCCCTGCCGCGCCAGTTCACGATGGATAACCAATGCAGGGAAACGCATTTCTTTATCTTTAGAATTAACAATACGACGTGCAAGGTCCTCTATAACGGTAACTGAACGATGACGTCCACCAGAACATCCTACCGCAATTGTGACGTATTTTTTTCCTTCTATCGCAAAACGGGGAAAAATCAAACTTAGCATCTGATAAATCTGATCAACAAATTTCTCATAATCAGGATCACTTTTAACATAATCCTGGATCGACATATCCAGCCCCGTCAGTGCTGATAATTCTGATATATAATAAGGATTATGCAAAAACCGTGCATCGAATACCATGTCCGCCTCTCTCGGAATTCCAACAGGAAAGGCAAAAGACATCAAGGTTAGGGTAAAGCGGTTTTTAGTATCCAGATGATTAAAGTTATACCTTGTTTCCACAAGCAACCTTAATTCCATAGGGGGAAGATCCGATGTATCAATAACCAGATCAGCAACATTTCGTAATGGATTCATCAAGGCTATTTCAGCATTAATCCCGTCCTTAACCGTACCATTGGCAGCCATTGGATGACGACGACGGGTTGCTGTATAACGTCGCAACAAAACGTCCAACTCTGCCGTGGCATAAATTAGTTCAACCTTAAGGGATGAATTCTGCTTTAAACTATTTAAAACCTCTAGAAATGCATTCACCTCAAACCCATTGGTTCTGGAATCAATGCCTATTGCAATGGGCCCCTGAACACGCCCAACAACATCCGCAATAAGCTGTAAAGGCGCATTATCAACCAGTTCATATCCAAGATCCTCAAAAACCCGAAGAATGGACGCTTTACCAGCTCCTGATAATCCCGTTACAAAAATTACCAATTTCTTACTTGACGTGAAATCATGCATTCTGAAGAAATCAACTTTTTAAATAAAAATTTTCAAATACCCCATAAAGGGTTATGTTAAGCAATCCTTACTCTTTATACAATATGATATTTATAAATACTTTCGAAATGATATTTTTCTTTTGAAAAAAAGCAAACTTATTGAATAAATGACAAAACTAAAAAAGCTGATCCAAAAAGATACTGGCAAGTCTGTATACCAAGAAGCCACTATACCACTCCAGGCCTCAAATACAGCCAGGAAAACCGAAACCATAAGTGCCCGCCATATTGTCTTACCCCATTGCCTGGCAACAGCAGCAGGTCCAATCATCAAAGAAAAGGTCAAAAGAATACCGGTCACTTGAACACAAGCAACAGTTATGCAGGCAACCAGCATTAGAAAGACTATCGAAACCCATCGTAAAGAGATTCCTCTTGTCTCGGCCAAATCTGGTTGCAAGGTGGCAAATAACAAAGGTCGCATAAAAAACAGCATAACAGCCAGGCAAAATAATGAGAGACCGACAAGATCATATAAAATGACTGTATCAACCGCAAAAATATTGCCGAATAACAAGCTCGTAACTTGTGTCGCGTAATGGGTATAAAAATGAAGAAATAACAGACCTAAACCCATTGATGCTGACAGAACCAGGCCAATAGCGATATCACGATCCCTCAACTGTGGGCCTATAAAACCGATCAATCCACCAGCAAATAAACTGAAAACAAGCAGTCCGGCAAAAGGGGATATTCCCAACAGTCCCGCTCCTGTCGCCCCAGCGAACCCTATATGCGATAATGCATGTCCTGCAAAGGCCTCTCTTCTCAATAAAAGAAAATAACCAATAAACCCTGTCAATAAAGCCACAATCCCTGCAGCGGCAAAAGCATGATACATAAATTCAAGGGTAAGCATCCAAGAATATACTTTCGAATTTCTTAATTAAAGGATGTTGTTACAAAACACGTATTATTTGCCTTTATCACCTGTATTGGGAAACCATAAAGCTTCGTTAAAGTCTTTGCTGTAATGACATCCTGAACCTTGCCCAGAATTGCTGATTGATTACCAATACATAATACCTGATTCATAACATGAATTAACGGATTTAAATCATGCGTTGACAATAAGACAGAAATTTTTCTTTCCTGCTGTATATTTTTTATCAGGGCTAAAATAACTTTTACCCATTTGGGATCCAAGTTATTAAAAGGTTCGTCCAGTATAATAAATCTTGGCTCCCCCAAAAGGGCTTGTGCCAATAAAATTCTCTGTTTTTGGCCTCCCGACATTTCCATCAAGGATAGATCAGCCAGATCCCTTGCCTCCACATCATCCAGAACCCGATCTATTTCCTGATGGTCTTTTCTTGCTAGAAACGGTAAACCCAAACGATTCCCATGGACAGAACTTGCAATGAATGATCTTCCCGTCAAATGAAAGCTATCCATATTTTGATACTGAGGGATATAGGCTATTTCTTTCCTTACCTGTCTTGGATGTTTTCCAAAAATTTTTAAGGTTCCTTGCTGAACAGGTAAAATACCTAAAATTGTTTTCATAAAACTTGTTTTGCCCGCCCCATTAGGACCGAAAACCCCTATAAACTGGGGCTCATCAATGCTAAAGGTTAAATCTGACAAAACAAGCCGGTTACCAAACTGAATACGCAGCTTATTGCAAGCGAGGATTGTCATCAGGGAATGCTCTGTGTTACCGCCTCAATTTTATCTAATGTCTGGTTAATCCATGTTTGATAAGAAAGAGAAACAGGCATAATCTCTTCAACACCAATTACAGGAATTTTATATATTGACGCCATTTTTTTCAAACGCTCTGTTGCGCCGTTACTGACCTGATTATTATAAAACAAGATTTTTATTTTATGGGTTTTAAAATCCTGGATAAATTGAGCTGTTTGCTGGGGGGTCGGTTCTCCACCGTTCATAATTACCCATTGATAGGATTCTTCCAATACCCTAAAGCCCATATGTTTGGCCATCAACCCAAAAACAGGTTCCGTAGCAGCCACGCTTAAATCAGGATGCTGAACACGAATTTTATGAATACGCTGATCTATACTGTCGATTTCATGCAAAAAATGATCACGATTATGCAAAAAAGAATTCTTGTGTTCAGGATCCTGAACGGATAATTTTTGCTCCAAATACCCAGCCAATTTCTTGACTGATTGGAGATCATACCATAAATGTGGATTACTACCATCAGAACGATTTAACAAATCCTGAATGGAGATAACCTTTCCGTTTTTTATTTCAACACGGGAAATTAGCCGATTGATCCAGTCATCATACCCTAAACCATTCATGATGATTAAATCAGCTTGACTTGTCATTCTGCTGATATGCGGGGTCAATTCAAATAGATGCGGATCTTGATCAGGATTATTTAAAATCACGTCAACCTTGACGTTATCACCCCCTATTTGTTGGGCTATGTCCCCGTACATATTTTCAGCAGCAACAATATGAACAACTTTGGCTTTTACATCATCATGACAAGCATAAAATAACAAAGCAAAAATACTTAATAAAATACTGAAAAAAAAATTGCCCTTGATTATGTCACCATTTTTCATTATTTAGAATGCCATTCCCCAACTTAAAATTAAACTGCTCACCAATTCCTATAATTCCCAGGCACCAATAATCATAATACTAAGCAATACAATTAGGGCCAGATGAAGAATCAACAACCATTTAATGGTTATAACTGGAACATAATACTTATCTCTTGGTTGCTGTAATTCCCATTTCATCGCCCTAATCCTAACCTTATTAATATTATTATTTCAACTTAACCTTATTCATTCAATTGAAACATTGTTAAAAAATCATGCCTCAATTGAAAATCTTTTATCTTAATGCTTTAAGTTTTTCCTCTAATTGAGGGAGAATTTCAAATAAGTCGCCAACAATACCATAATCTGAAGCCTTGAAAATTGGAGCATCGGGATCTTTGTTAATTGCAACCACGATCTTACTGTCTTTCATACCCGCAAGATGCTGAATGGCACCAGAAATGGCTACTGCGATATATAATTCCGGAGCAACAATTTTCCCTGTTTGGCCAACCTGACAATCATTATTGATAAATCCGGCATCAACTGCAGCACGAGATGCCCCAATGGCGGCATTTAATTGATCCGCCACCTTTTCAATTAACACAAAGTTTTCACCGCTTTGCATACCCCGTCCGCCTGAAATAACAACACGGGCAGATTCCAATTCTGGTCTGTCCGATTGGGAAATTTGCAGTTCACAGAATTTGGATAATAATTTTTCTGAACCGGGAAAATTACCCAGAATCTCAATCTCGGCACTCCCCCCATCTTCAGCAACAGGAGCAAAAGCCGTTCCACGAACAGATAAAAGCTTTTTGGAATCATGAGACTTAACTGTTGCCAAAATGCTCCCAGCATAAATAGGTCTCACAAAGGTGGAGGCATCAATAATTTCGATAACATCAGATACAGGCTGCATATCCAACAACCCAGCAACGCGAGGCAAAATATCTTTTCCTTCAGCATTTGCAGGAACAATAACCGTATCATAAGAATCGGCCAGAGATGCAATCAGATCTGCGGTTGGCTCTGCCAACATATGGGCATACACCTCATGATCGGCAACCAGCACCTTTGAAACACCAGCCAGCGCCACAGCCTTTTTCGTTATTGCTTCTAGGTTTTTCCCAGCTAATAGAACATGAACTTCCCCTAGTTTGGATGCGGCTGTAATCGCTGATCGGGTAATAGAACGAATTTGATCACCTTTTTCATAACTTGCCAAAACTAAAACGGTCATTCTTAAATTACCTTTGCTTCATTTTTAAGTTTATCAAGTAATGCATCAACGGAATCAACAATGACGCTTTCACGAGACGAAGAGGATTCTTTTACTGAAATAACTTCCAAATGTTTTTTTGCCTCAATTCCCAATTCACATAAAGCGACCGTTTCCAAAGGCTTTTTACGTGCTTTCATAATATTGGGTAATGATGCATAACGAGGTTCGTTCAACCGTAAATCGGTTGTAATAACTGCTGGCAATGTTAGCTCGAGAATTTCCTGTCCATCATCGACTTCCCTGGCAATTTTTGCGTGTCCATTAGATAACTCCAGTTTACTGACAAAAGTACCCTGTCCCCATCCAAGTTTGGCAGCTAATATCTGCCCTGTCGCATTCATATCATCATCAGAGGCCTGTTTACCCATTAACACAAGGTCGGGTTTTTCCCTATCCACTAAATGTTGCAAAATTTTTGCAACGGTCAGAGACTCCACAGCCTTATCCGTTGTCACCAGAATTCCCCGATCCGCCCCCATTGCCATAGCTGTTCGCAATGTATCTTGGCATTTCGCTTCTCCTATGGAAACAACCACAATTTCCGAGACAATTTTTTTCTCCTTTAAACGAACAGCCTCCTCAACAGCTGTTTCATCAAAAGGATTCATGGACATTTTTACACCATTAATCTCAACATCAGATCCATCTGATTTTATCAGCGGTTTTATATTGGAATCAACAACCCTTTTAACCGGAACAATTACTTTCATAATGACCTTTCTCTATAATTACACATAATTAAATGATTTCTACATTCCCCCTGAATAATTGGGACCACTGCCGCCTTCAGGTGTTTCCCAATCGATATTCTGTGTTGGATCCTTGATATCACAAGTCTTACAATGAATACAATTTTGCGCATTAATCTGTAATTTGGGTTCTTGATTCTCATGATGAGCATCAACAACCTCGTAAACACCGGCCGGACAATATCTTGTTTCAGGAGCCTTGAAAATATCCCAATTAACCGTTTTCCAAATTGAGGGATTTTTTAATTTCAGATGAACAGGCTGATCATCACGATGATCAATATTCGCCAAAAATACGGAAGATTCACGACTGAATGTCAATTTGTCATCGGGCTTTGGATAATCAGGTTTAACACATAAAGAAGCCGCTTTTAATTTATCGTTATCAGCCAAACGATGGCGAAAGGTCCAAGGCACTTTCCCCCGAACCAAGGAATCAAATCCCGTATACAATGTTGCAAACTTTGCACCAAATTTTGCAAATGCGGGACGAATATTCCTCACTTGATACAATTCATCATAAACCCAGGATTTACGGATACGAAATTGATAAATCATAGGTTCTGCTTGTTGTGTATTTAATGCCTCAACAATCGACTCAGCGGCAATCATTCCTGATTTCATTGCAGTATGCGTTCCCTTAATTTTTGGAACATTCAAAAAGCCTGCTGCATCTCCGATTAATAGACCACCAGGAAAGGTCAGTTTTGGAATGGATTGGTATCCACCTTCAGATAATGCACGGGCAGAGTATCCTATTCTTCTGCCTCCCTCTAAATATTTGCGGATAATGGGATGTTTTTTTACACGCTGCATTTCATCAAATGGAGAAAGCCAGGTATTTTCGTAATCCAATCCCAAAACAAAACCACATGAAACCAAATTACTGCCAAAATGATAAAGCCATGAACCACCATAAGTGCGATTGTCCAAGGGCCAACCAAAGCTATGCTGTATATATCCAGCCGAAAATTTTTCCTGTGGAATTTCCCATAATTCCTTAATTCCAATTCCGTATGTTTGTGGGTCAACACCTTGACGTAAATTGAAAAAGCCCATGAGCTTTTTGGATAAGGAACCACGACAGCCTTCTGCAAATAACGTATATTTTGCCCTTAGCTCCATACCTGGAACATAATTGCCTCCCTGGCTGCCATCTTTTTCAAGTCCCATATCACCAGTCACTACACCCATAACTCGATTATTTTCAATTATGAGATCACTACCAGCAAATCCTGGAAAAATTTGAATGTCCATTGCTTCAGCTTCTGCGGCCAGCCACCGACAAAAATCACCCAAACTTCCCACATAATTTCCCTCATTGTCCATTTGAGGCATAATAGATTTAATAATGGGGATATTTATAGACTTGTCTTCATTCGGCAGATAAAAAAATGCCTCATGCTGAACCGACGTGTCTAAAGGGGCGTTTTTTTGCTGCCAATCTGGGATCAACTCATTAAGCGCTGTCGGTTCGATCACCACTCCTGAAACAATATGGGCACCAATTTCAGAAGCCTTTTCAATCAAACAGATCTCAAGAGATGGAAGTAATTGCTTTAATCGTATTGCCGCTGAAAGACCGGCAGGTCCTCCACCAACGATTAAAATATCGAATTCCATTTGCTCTCGCACAACCTCACCCATAATTCCTTAATCTCTCTTCTGCTGATATTTATCAAGTTGCAAATTATATATATCTTTAATCTTAATTAAAAAGACTTTATTCAATTACGAGGGAAATGCCAATTCATGTTTTGCACGCCAACTTGAATCTACATAATTTAAAATAAGGGTACGACGCACTCCCTTGATAGGTCGCTTTTCAAAACCATGCCAGGTATTTTTAGCGGGAATAAATAAAAATGCTGAATTGAAAACGCCTGAGCTTCTTCCCAAAGACTGACCTTCCTCATTCATGATATCGGTCCCCCATCCCTCGGCCCCTTCTGCAGTGGATAAAGAAAGCAAAAAGGTTAATTTCTTTGCCCCAATATCTGTATGTGGTTCCAACCAGAACCCATCAGTATCAAGGCATAATTCCAATCTTAACCAAGTATTGGAAAGATCACCACCTGTTAAATGAGAGAAAGCAGAACGAATTTCCTCTGAATCAAAAACTTGCGCCAAAACCGCACAGGCGGGATCCTCCCTCTGTTTTTGCTGGGTTACAAATACACGATCTTTATTATGATTTTCCCTTTTGCCCTTCACATCACCGGCAATAGATCTTGAATCAGGCATCCAATTCAACAGAGAGTCACAAATAAATGAAGGCAAAACATTCGTCATTGTCCAATAGGAATATGGCAGCGAATGATAATCAGCATGATCAATTACGTTTTTGATATCTTGTTTAGTTTGCTTTATCTCTTCTACAAGTTGCATAATTTTTCTTTCACCTAAATCGCCTGCGCATGGCGATGGGGAGCTGCACGGTAATAAGCATCAAAAACCACGGCAATATTTCGTAAAAAGGGACGACCTTCTTCTGTCACTGTAATTTCATTATTACGAATAATAACCAGACCATCCTCTTCAAAACTGCGTAGCTTTGTAAGAAACTCACCTAATAAAGACGGATCTTGTTTATATTGACCAATCATTTTCTTTAAATCAACATGTAAGTCACACATTAACCGCTCAATTATTTCCCAACGGAACAAATCTGCTGTACTACGCTGTACCCCCCTTACAACGGGCAAGATATCGGACTGCTGCATTGCCTTTTGATAGCCATAGGAAGATGGCTGATTTTGAAAAATACCTTGCGGTAAAATTGAAATTGATGAAGCACCAACCCCTAACAGTGCTTTGGCTTGGTCTACGGTATATCCCTGGAAGTTGCGATGAAGTGCGCCTTTTTCCATTGCCTTACTCATGGAATCATGAGGCAAAGCATAATGATCAAATCCGATAACTCGATAACCCGCTTTTTTTAAAACTTCATCAATAATCTGTCTCTGCTCAAAACGTTCAGCCGGATTGGGTAAGATTTCCCCCTCCAACAAAGTTTGGCGTTTAAATTTCCATGGGACATGTGCATAACCAAAAACAGCCAAACGATCAGGCCTTAACGTCACAATAGCTTCTATCGTTTCTCGAACACTGGCAGCTGTTTGATTGGGCAGACCAAAAATCAAATCACAATTAACCGATTTTATATTTTTCTGCCTGACACGATCAATACAATCAGAAATCATTTCAAAACTCTGGATTCGACCGCAAGCCTTTTGCACTTCAGGAGCAATATCCTGAACTCCAAGGCTAACCCGTGTAAACCCAACAGAGGGTAATAATACAAGATAATCCTCGGAGATATGTCTTGGATCTAATTCTATCGAAATATCGGCATCTTGCTGAACATAAAATAAAGATCGTATTGTTGACATCACCTTTTTCATCGCTTCAATCGGTAATGTTGTAGGAGTACCACCACCAAAATGAACAAAACTTACTTTACGACGCGATTTTAAAAGGGTTGCCAATCGTTTCAATTCATCACATAGAAGATTACCATAAGCAACCCGCACATTAACTTGATGAACGACTTGTGTGTTACAGGCACAAAATTTACACAACTCATCACAAAAAGGAACATGGATATACAAAGAAACAGGCTCTTCTTCAGGAAAAGCCTGCAACCAATGTTTATACTCATTAAACCCAACACGTTTTTCAAACTGTACAGCTGTTGGGTAACTTGTATAACGCGGCACGTTTCCTTCATACCGCGCAAGACGGTCAAAGGAAACTTCGGGTTTCATGCCAATCTCCGCAATGAATTAAAAGCGATATCCAATACCCATACTTACAACGGTTGGATTCAAAGAAGTACGAGCATCAATTCTGTTGGGACTGTCATTAATGTGGGCACGTTGTTGTAAAAGAATCTGTTTTACGTCAGCATTATAGAACCAGTTTCCAACAATCTGATAATCAAACCCGAAATTGAAAGATGGACCAACTGCTGTTTCCAACCCCACTTTTTTGACAATACCCCCTGCAGGAGAAATATTATGCCAGAAAGCTACTGTCAAGCCAACACCTACATAAGGATTAAAGGCCTTATGAGGACGGAAATGCCATTGTGCTGTCAAGGTAGGAGGTAAAATCCATCCACTGCCCACATCCACCTTACCAAGACCCGGGACACCCTGAGCCTTGATTTCATGACGTGTACTTGCCGCAATTAATTCAAATGACAAATTATCCGTGACAAAATAATCAAAACTTAATTCAGGCATAACCTGGTTGGTTGCATTGACATGCCCTCCAACGGATGTTTTAGAACTTGTATTATTCGTGATAACACCCAATGCACTTAATCTGATGATAAAATCACCTTTACCCAAACCAATTCTGGTTACACCAGGACATGTTTTAAATAATCCACAATGAGGTTTTGGTTTTTTAGGTGGAGCATACATTGGAACTTCACGGTACTGGATTTTTCCACTCCAGCCAGAAGCCCAGATTTCTTCTCTTCTCATAGGAATTGCCGTTGCTGGGGCAGTTGTATTTGAAGCTGGAGCCAATGCCGGATTGGCAGCAGGAGTCAGATTAGGAGAAGCATAATGTTGTTGTGCATAGCCTGCGACTGGCGTAAACAAAAATGCACAGGTAAGAATACGACTTAATGATTTTTTCATTGTGGTGAAACCTTACTGATCAAAGTAAAGATGAAATGATCAAATTAAATAGTTAAATGTTCTTTTTTATTAAGATCATAACCATTGATCAGGCAACCAGTTTCTAACAATATATACTTAAACAATACATAATGTGACCAAATAACAACAAATAAATATGTAATCTTTCGCAAAAAAAATTAATTAGTTCCTGATAAAGCTTAACAAATTAGGATAATCATTATTTTAATAAGTATTTTTTTTACATATTATATTACAAATATATATTTGTAATATATCTTTAATTGTAATTAAATATTCGAAAATTCTTTGAGCGAATCGGTTTTTGTTTGATTAAATTTTTAAATTTAAAACAAAATCCTATCAGTTATTTTGCCCTTGGTAAAGAAACCACAAAAGAGGCGCCAATAACTTTTCCTGCATCATCATACCGGTTATAGGCACGAATTGACCCTTTCAAGGCAACCACAATTTGCCGACAAATTGATAATCCAAGACCTGAATGTTGGCCAAAATTTTCTCCTTGAGGTCGCTCTGTATAGAACCGTTCAAAGATATTGTTTAATTTGTTTTCAGGAATCCCCGGCCCCTCATCACTGACCATGATCTCCACGTTATCTTTGACTGCAACAGCCGACAAAATAATTCTTCCCTTTGATGGAGAAAAAGAAGATGCGTTTCCAATTAAATTCCTTAAAACCTGTACCAGTCTATCTTCAATTGCCAAAACAGAAAGCGGATATTTAGTATCGTCATTTTTCAGATCCACGACAATATAAGGATCATCTTCTTTCTGTGTGGCTGCATTGATATCAGCAAGCAAACGAAAAATAGGTGCTACAGCAACAGCTTTTGGAGCCACCCTTGACATTTCAGATTCAATACGACTTGAATTGGCAATATCCGTTATTAAACGATCCAAACGTTTAACATCATCGGTAATGATAAATAATAACTGTTGACGATGTTTATCGTCTTTTATTCTTGGCAACAATTCAATTGCAGAACGAATGGAAGACAAAGGATTTTTTAGCTCATGACTGACATCAGCCGCAAAACGCTCAATTGCATCCATCTTGGCCCATAACTCTCTTGCACTATCCTGAATTGCCCTTGCCAGATCACCGATAACATCTTTTCGGATCAAAAGGGAATCAGGAACCATTCTGTTTCGTCCCGTAGATTTATGAATCCTGTAAGCGGAATTAGCCAAACTCAGTAAAGGTTTTGCAATAGTCAAAGACAAATACCAAGATAATAGGACCGTTATTGCCAAGGCAACTAAAAATAGAATCAAAATTGATGCACGCACAGAAAATAGCGCCTGATCGATATCCTGTGCCTCTCTTGTCAGTTCAATAATACCTACAAGCTGGTTCTGATGGATGATAGGTTCAGATACGGTAATCAACAGACGATAATCAACTGTTCTACGAATATAAGGGGGAGCTTCATAATTATTTGATAATTCATGCAGCTTAAATGTCTGATTATCATAAGGTACACTATCTGGATCGGCACCCATTTCAAGAAACTCAATTCTTCTTGCATTCGTATAGGGAAGCCAACTTAAAAGATGATCATAAATCTGTTCTAAAAAGCCGTCATAATTTAAATATTTATTTTTATTACTCTCACCAAATACGGTTATTTTTTTCTGTGTATCTTGTTCTGTATTAGAAAAAATCGAATTATCAAGTCGATTATCTTTATGAGATCTATATATTTTTTTTCTTTCATTTTGACTGTCAATAACCAGTTTCCCATTAACGGCATAAACACGTGCACGTACACGTGGACTGGGGTTTGTTAGGCTTAACAAAAGAGGTCTGGCCAATTCAACAGATAAAGATTGATTATTCCGCTGTTCTGGCACCAGAGCATAAAAATCCAAGGATCGAAAAAAAACATCATCCTTGATCTTCTTGATTGCGCTTTGGCTAAGTGCTCCAGCATAAATTTTTGCCTGCTCCCGTAAAACATTGATTTCTGTTTCCAACAGGCTATTCTGAAATTGATTCAAATAAAGAAGTGTAACAACCAAAACCACAAGAGGAAGCGTATTAACCAATAATATCCTCTTCATCAGAGGAGAGAAAAAAAGTTTCCTGAATCTTCTATCCTCCAAAGGGTAATGACGATAAAAAAAACCAAAGAGTTTATATACTTTTCTAATCTTCTTTGTAACGATATCCAATGCCATACAACGTTTCTATTTTATTAAATTCAGGATCAATCTGACGAAATTTCTTGCGGATACGTTTAATATGACTATCTATTGTTCTATCATCAACATAAATATTTTCACCATAGGCAGCATCAATCAACTGATCCCTTGATTTTACGAGGCCGGGCCGTGTTGCCAATGCTTTGGTTAATAAAAATTCAGTTACTGTCAATTGAATATCCTGGTCATGCCAACGACATTGATGGCGCATATCATCCAAGGTTAAAGCACCACGAACAACCATACCGTTATTGATCCCACCATCATTTTCAGCCTTATTAACCTCATGACGCCTTAACAAAGCACGGATACGCTCCAGAAGAAGACGCTGGGAAAAAGGTTTAGTGATATAATCATCTGCCCCAAGGCGCAACCCCATTAACTGGTCAATTTCCTCATCCTTGGAAGATAATATTATCACGGGCATTTGGGAACGGTTACGCAGTCTCTGCAACAATTCTATTCCATCCATCCGAGGCATCTTAATATCCAAAACCACCAGATCAACAGGACGTGATAAAAGACCTTGCAACGCACTTTCACCATCCGTATAAGTCTGAACAATAAAACCGTCAGCTTCCAACATCATAAAAACAGAGGTTAAAATATTACGGTCATCATCAACCAGTGCTATGACATGTTTCCCTGCTTCCACCTGTTACACTCCACCAATCCATTAAAAATAAATCAAAATCTTATATAAATATGCTAAAATAAAGTTAAATAGAATATAAATTATAAAATTAATTCCAAAGGTTAATTTCTATATCTTATTTGCTATATTTCATTCGTATTTCTTGTAACTTTCAAAAAGTTTATTAAAATAGATCTGTCTTAAATTTTGTAAGGATACCGATCTTACTACCTAATATCTTTTACAATCTTTTTAACAGAATAAAACAAATTTGGTTATTATGACAAAAGAAGAAAATTTACACGCCAATCCAGAAAATAGCTCTGTTCCTGATCAGGAACAAGATTCACGGGGTCATGAAACTATTTTCCCACAAGAGGAAAACGGCACGGAACCTTCAGATTCCTCTTCCAGCCAGAATAGTGAAGTTGACAAGTTGAAAAATGAACTGCAAACTATGAAAGATCAGTGGATGCGTTCAGAAGCTGAAAATCAGAATCTGCGCAATCGCCATAAAAAAGAGCTTGAAGATACACGCCTGTATACTGTACAGAAATTTGCTCGTGACATCGTAGAGACAGCCGAAAACCTGCGTCGCGGCATCGATAGCTTGCCAAAACCAGCTGAGAATGAAGATCCCATGATTACAAAAATGCGTGAAGGTTTTGAAAGTACTGAACGTTCATTTTTAAAAATTCTGGAAAAAAATGGTATCAAATGCGAAGATCCGACAGGCAGTCCATTTGATGCAAATAAACATCAAGCTATGGCAGAACAACCATCTGATGAACACCCTCAGGGAACCATTATTCAAAGCTGGACACCAACATGGACCCTAAACGACCGTCTGTTAAAACCAGCCATGGTTGTCGTGGCCAAATCTCCTGAAAACACATAATGCAGATATTAAATAACTAAATTAATTAGCTGACTTCCATTAATTAAATGTGTATAATGGAGCTGTTCAAAAACGTTTCTTGAAGATTTCACTAAAGAAACTTATATAATGGTAACAAGTCATAACTGTAACCTCGCCATTATTGGGGGTTAATGTTTAATGACCATGATTTTTAAAAAAGGACTTTTAGAAGGCGCTTCGGGTCTTGTGAAAGTTGCTATTAGGAGATGAATTAATGAGTAAAGTTATTGGTATTGACCTTGGTACAACAAACTCCTGTGTTGCTATCCGTGAAGGTAATGAAACCAAAGTAATAGAAAATAGTGAGGGGGCCCGTACTACCCCTTCGATGGTTGCTTTCACTGAAAACAATGAAATGCTTGTTGGTCAGTCAGCAAAAAGACAGGCTGTCACTAATCCAACAAATACATTTTACGCCGTAAAACGGTTAATTGGTCGTCGGTTTGACGATCCGACTGTAAGCCGTGACAAGGGGTTGGTTCCCTATTCTATTGTCAAAGGTGAAAATGGCGATGCATGGGTTGAAGCCAGAGATAAAAAATACGCCCCTTCACAAATTTCTGCATTCATTTTAGGTAAAATGAAAGAAACAGCAGAAGCATATCTGGGCGAAAAAGTAACACAGGCTGTCATTACTGTTCCAGCTTATTTTAATGACGCGCAACGTCAGGCAACCAAGGATGCCGGTAAAATTGCTGGACTTGATGTTCTTCGTATTATCAACGAACCAACAGCCGCCGCGCTGGCCTACGGTTTGGAAAAGAAAAATAGCGGCACCATTGCTGTATATGACCTGGGTGGTGGTACTTTTGATATTTCTGTTCTAGAAATATCTGATGGTGTAATTGAAGTTAAATCAACCAACGGTGATACTTTCCTTGGTGGTGAGGATTTTGATGCTCGAATCATTGATTTCTTGGCTGATGAATTCAAAAAAGAACAAGGAATTGACCTTCGCAGTGATAAACTTGCCTTACAACGTTTGAAAGAGGCAGCTGAAAAAGCAAAAATCGAACTTTCCTCTTCAAAAGAAACGGAAATTAACCTTCCATTTATAACCGCTGATGCTTCCGGTCCAAAACACTTGGTCATTAAACTAAGCCGTGCAAAACTAGAAAGCTTGGTTGATGATCTAATCACCAAAACCCTAGAACCTTGTAAGGCAGCGATCAAGGATGCCGGATTATCAGCAAATAATATTGATGAAGTTATTTTGGTAGGTGGAATGACCCGTATGCCAAAAGTCATCGAGGTCGTCAAAAGCTTCTTCGGCAAGGAACCCGCCCGTAACGTTAACCCTGATGAAGTCGTTGCAATTGGTGCTGCCATTCAAGGTGCTGTTCTTAAGGGGGATGTTAAAGACGTACTGTTGCTTGACGTTACTCCTTTATCCCTTGGAATTGAAACACTCGGGGGTGTTTTCACACGTTTAATCGATAGAAACACAACCATTCCTACAAAGAAAAGCCAAACGTTCTCTACAGCAGAAGACAACCAAAGTGCTGTTACCATCAAGGTTTACCAAGGTGAACGTGAAATGGCGGCAGACAACAAGTTGCTTGGCAACTTTGACCTGACAGGAATCGCACCTGCACCACGTGGAGTTCCACAAATTGAAGTAACATTCGATATTGATGCAAACGGTATCGTTTCTGTATCCGCCAAGGATAAAGCAACCGGTAAAGAGCAGCAAATTCGTATTCAGGCTTCTGGTGGTCTGTCAGATGCCGATATCGAAAAAATGGTTAAAGATGCTGAAGCGAATGCTGAGGCAGACAAGCAGAAGAAAGAAATGGTTGAAAGCAGAAATCAGGCAGATATGATGGTCGCCCAGGTAGAGAAAAACCTGCAAGAGCATGGTGACAAGATTGATGCCTCAACAAAATCAGATATTGAAGCTGCCGTAGCCGATGTTAAAAGCAAAAAAGAAGGTGATGATTTGGAAGCCCTAAAATCATCAACTGAAAAACTTTCCCAGCTTTTGATGAAAATCGGTGAAACCATTTACAAAGCAACCAATGATGCAAATGCAGCCGCAGGGGCTGCTGGAGCAGAAACTGCAGATCAAGCAGGTTCCTCTGCAAAACCAGAAGAAGACATTGTTGATGCTGATTTTGAAGATGTCAATCATAATGACAAAAAATCTAGCTAATGGGTCAATGCCTATTAAATAAGATATATTAACCAATTTGATATGTCGTAAGAAGTCAAGCCCGTCCTTTCAACAAAGGCGGGCTGCTTTTTGTTACGATATCTATTTGAAGATAATTTGAGGACATCAATGTCTAAACGAGATTATTATGAAATTCTAGAGATTAGTCGCACGTCAAGTAGCGAAGAAATTAAAAAAGCCTATCGCAAGAAAGCAATGCAATACCATCCTGATCGTAATCCTGGCGATCAGGAGGCGGAAGCCAAATTTAAAGAAATCAATGAGGCCTATGATGTTCTAAAAGATGAACAGAAAAAAGCCGCTTATGACCGTTTTGGTCACGATGCTTTTCAAAATGGCGGGGCCGGTAATGGTTTCGGCGGTGGTTTTGGAGCTGGTGGCTTCAGCGATATCTTTGACATGTTCGGCGATATGATGGGTATGAACCGTGGCGGTAACAGTCGCAAACGTTCTGGTGCTGATATCCAAATTCAAACCGAAATCCAGTTAACTGAAGCTTTTACAGGCATTAAGAAAAAGGTAAAATATAAAACAAAAAAACCTTGCCAAAGCTGTGATGGATCAGGATCAACAGACAAAACCAATGGAAATAAAACCTGTCCGACCTGTCATGGTTCTGGAAAAATCCGTGCTCAACAGGGATTTTTTCTGGTAGAACGCCCTTGTAATACCTGTCATGGAACAGGCCAGGTCATCAGTAACCCATGTAAAAAATGTCATGGTACCGGGCTTGAAAATCAAGATAAAGAGTTGGAAATCGATATACCTTCTGGAATTGAAGATGGAACCCGTATAAGGATTTCGGGGGAAGGGGAGGCCGGCAGCAATGGAAATCCACCTGGGGATTTATACGTATATGTTTCTGTTTTACCCCATGATCTATTTCATAGAGAAGGGGCAAATATATTCTGTCGTATCCCCATTCGAATCACGCAGGCTGCTTTGGGAACAGAACTTGAAGTACCTATCATAGATGGTGGCAGATCAAAAGTGAAAATTCCTGCCGGTACCCAAACAGGTAAACAATTCCGTTTACGGGGTAAGGGTTTTTCTGTTCTACGCTCTTCATCACGTGGTGATATGTATATTGAAGTCAAAGTCGAGATTCCTCAACATTTGACAAAACGCCAGAAAGAGCTGCTTGAAGAATTCGAGGCAGAAGCACAAAATAAAGAAAATGAGGGAAATCCGGAAACAACAAGTTTTTTTAAGAAAGTCAAAGATTTCTTTGAAGGAAAATCCTGATTAATCTATTCTTTGATAAATGAAAGTGTTTAGAATGAATACATCTGTTTTACGTATTGGTATTGCTGGCATAACCGGACGTGTTGGACGTCTTTTAATGGAAGAAATTACCTCTAGAGATAATGCTGTTTTATCTGGAGGTACATCACTTTCAAAAGACATTCATGATATACCAGATTCTGTTCAAATCTTCTCTGACATTGCAAGTCTGGTCGAAAAAAGTGATGTAATTATCGATTTTACAAATGCTACAACAACGGAAACACATGCAAAAGCATTAAATAATAGTAAAACAGCATGGATTTTAGGAACAACAGGCATATCTGAATCCGTCCAAAAACTTATCAAAGAAACCGCAAAAACCATTCCCATTGTTCAGGCGGCTAATTTTTCACCTGGTGTAACCTTGATAACCCGACTGGCTTTTGAACTGGCGAAAGCTTTGCCTGCCGATCAGTATGATGCTGAAATTGTGGAAACACACCATCGTCAAAAAGTTGACGCTCCATCTGGAACAGCCCTGGCAATCGGGGAATCCATTGCAAAAGCAAGAAAGGTGGATTTAGGATCTGTTGCAGAAATTGGCAGAAAAGGATTTACAGGGGCGCGGAAAAAAGATGCCATCGGATTTTCTTCCTTAAGGGGTGGGCAAATTGTTGGTGAACATAGTGCCATATTTCTCTCCGATGTCGAGGAAATTGTTCTTACACATAAAGCTTTTGATCGTCGCATTTTTGCAAAAGGTGCCGTTCGATCAGCTTTTTGGTGTATCAATAAACCCGCAGGTTTATATGACATGAACCATGTTTTGGGACTGGATCCGGTCAAATAATAATTTTTTTTAAATTAATACTTGACGGATAGACCACAAAAGGGTCTGTTTACAATACTTGTGTTTTTTTATTTATTAGTGAGATAGCAGAAAAATTATGCGAAACAATAGCGATTTTCTGTTCGCTTCGGAATCGGTATCAGAAGGTCATCCAGATAAAGTTGCCGATCGTATCAGCGACACCATTTTGGATACCTACCTTGCCGCAGATCCAGAAGCGCGCGTAGCTTGTGAGACTCTTGTTACAACCAATCAGGTAATTTTGGCTGGAGAACTGCGTGGCCCGAAAAGCATTACCAAAGAAATGCTCAATGAAAAAGCCCGTGAAACCATACGTGAAATTGGATACGACCAGGACGGTTTTTCTTGGAAAACCGCAAATATATTAAACCTGTTACATGCACAGTCTCCCCATATCGCAGTCGGGGTTGACAGTAATGAAAGTAAAGATGAAGGCGCTGGCGATCAGGGAATCATGTTCGGTTTTGCAACGTCTGAAACCGAAACCTTAATGCCTGCCCCAATTTATTATGCTCATAAGATCCTAAAAAATCTCAATGACCTACGTAAATCAAGTGATCATAAGGGTAAAGGATTTCTTCCGGACGCAAAAAGTCAGGTAACCTTGCGTTATGTTCACGGTAAACCTGTTGGCGCAACCTCTGTTGTTTTATCAACCCAACATGAGGAATCCATGCCACAGGAAAACATTCGTGACGTTTTAAAAGAACTGATTACGAATACATTGCCAGAAGGCTGGATGTGTCCTGACAAAGAATTTTATGTCAATCCTACAGGAATTTTTGTTATTGGAGGTCCTGATGGCGATTGTGGCCTGACAGGTCGTAAAATCATCGTCGATACTTATGGTGGGGCTGCCCCTCATGGTGGTGGAGCTTTCTCGGGTAAGGATCCAACCAAAGTTGATCGCTCAGCAGCATATGCCTGTCGTTATCTTGCCAAAAATATTGTAGCTTCCGGTCTTGCAGATCTTTGTACCCTGCAAATTTCATATGCGATTGGAGTTTCCCATCCTCTCTCTGTTTATGTTGATTTACATGGAACAGGCAAAGACATTGATGAAGCAAAACTTGAAAAAGTTTTACGTGAATTAATGGATCTTTCTCCAAGAGGTATCCGTAAACATTTACGATTAAATCGTCCCATATACAAACAAACTTCAGCCTACGGTCATTTTGGACGCCATCCAGACCCGGTAAAAGATGATTTTACATGGGAAAAAACTGATCTTGTTGATGCTTTGCGAAATGCTTTTAATCGTTAAAACTTAAGTATATGACCATAATTCAAAAAGGCTCTTGTGGAGAAAGTGCTCAAGAGCCTTTTTCCAAAACAGATTCATCCCTACCCAAAGACCGTTTGTACGGACGTCGTCGTGGTCATCCTTTACGCGACAGACAAAAACGGCTTCTTTCAGACTATCTTCCCCGAATCAAATTCCCAACCAGAAATATCAAACACCCCTTTGAGGCTTTTGAAAGTCAGCCCAGGGCACTATGGCTGGAAATTGGGTTTGGGGGAGGTGAGCACAGTCTTGCCCAGCACCAAATACATTCTGATATTGGTTATATTGCATGTGAGGTATTCGAAAACGGAATTTGTTCCCTATTATCCAATCTTGTTCAGGAAGATGTTAAGGAAACAGAAGCAACTGTTCCAAATATGCTTCGGATATGGAATGAAGATGCACGTATCTTGATCCGTGCATTACCGGAAAATTCAATTGAAAAGGTTTTTCTGCTTTTTCCTGACCCTTGGCCAAAAACGAGACATGCAAAAAGACGATTTGTCCATCCAGAACGTCTGCCTTTGCTTCATCGTATTCTAACCCCAAAAGGACAATGGCATATTGCAAGTGATGATCCAACCTATCAGGCATGGGTTGAAGAAACCATGGAGAATCAACCCTATTTCAAGAAAATCATGCAAACGAACAAACGTCCTGAAAACTGGCCATCAACCCGTTACGAACAAAAAGCCTACAAGGCTGGAAGATCACCAATTTTCTGGATATTTGAAAAATCATGATTTTTTATTATTATCAACTTTTAGTTCCTGTTCTGCACGTTTGACAAGCCTATGCTCGTTATTACGTAAAAATATAAACACCAGAACAGCAACTACAACAAAGATAATCCCTATAACAAGGCCTATAGTCCCTTTTAGTCTAAGAAATTCCTGACCCAGGAAATATGCGGTATATGTAAAGGTACCTGCCCAACACATACCCCCCAAAGCGTTATAGATTAAAAAATCCTTCCAATGCATATGTGTTGCACCCGCCAATAAAGCCGTAAAAAACCTTAAAATGGCAACAAAACGTCCAAAAAAAACAGCTTTACCCCCATGATGCTTAAACAAATATTGTCCTAATAATAGACGATCTGGGGTCAATTTGAATTTAGGACCATATTTTTTCAATACTGGATATCCAACAATACGACCAATAAGATATCCAAAATTATCCCCCATAATCGCACCGACAATCGCGAATAAGGCAATATAATTAATATTGAGGCTACTGTAATGAGAGGCACAGTAAATGGATATGGTAATCAGCAAGCTTTCAGCTGGTAGGATTAATCCCATACTTTCCAACATAATGATAAGACCAACAATATAATAGGCATGGGATTCATAATGATGAACAAATTGTAAAATATAATCTAACAGTGTTTAAAATCCATATTGTTTCATTTCTAAAAATCTTACTATCTTTATGACCGATTCTAACCAATTAAGAAAGATTTAATTTTTATCGAGTTTGTTATGAATATGTTCAAAAAAAATGGCCCTTGTGGAAGTTGGCCCTCCCCTTTCACAACGGAAACTGTTGCAGGGAAGAACGTTATTTTTTCCGAATTACAAATAGATGAGGAAAACATATATTGGCTTGAAAGACGTCCACAGGAACAAAATAGAACCGTTCTTGTCCAATGGAATAAAAACAAGGGTATAAAAGATATAACCACACCATCATTTTCTGTTGGAAATAAGGTACATGAATATGGTGGAGGATCCTATAGAGTTCATAAAAACAGTATTGTTTTTAGCGATCTTTATACAGGTGGGATTTGGACTGTTTCACAAGATCGGCAGGCTACTTGTCTGTATCAGGACAAAGCCTTGCGTTTTGCCAGCTTTAACTTGATTGATAAACATGTTTTCTGTGTTTGTGAAGATCATTCAACAAATAATGTTAAAAACAGTCTTGTTCTATTTTCATTGGATAATCCAAATATAATGATAACACTGGATGAAAAGGCTGATTTTTATAGCACACCAACATTATCAAAGGATCAAGCGAAGCTCGCCTGGATTGAATGGTATCATCCTTTCATGCCATGGGAATCAACGTATTTATGTTGTGCAGATTTTGATATTAAGGATAAAGCGATTAAAAATAAAAGGATCTTGGCTGGTAATAAACAAATTGAATCTCTGATTGAACCAGGCTGGACAGAAAATAATCAGCTCTATGTTTGCAGTGACCGTGAAAATTGGTGGAATCTTTACCATGTAAATTTACACACTGACGAAGCTGATAACTTAAGAGCCATTACCCAGATGAATGCCGAAATTGGTAAACCACATTGGATTTTTGGCCAAAAAAACTGGTATCCGGCTTCAAATAATAATTTTGTTGTCCAGGCTATTCATCAGGGATTTCCTGAAACATTTGTCATAAGTCATAATAAAATCAAAAAAATCTCCCTAGATCAACCTGAATATTGTCCTGTTCCCATAAAAAATAATGAATTTGCCTGGATAAATTGCTCAACTTCCCGACCAACGGAAATCATTTACCAGGATAATCATCACAATAGACAGGTTATTCAAATATCAAGTCTAGTTCATATACACAAGGAAGACATTTCCCTTGGACATACTATATGTTTCCCAACACATGACCATCAACATGCTTATGGTTTTTTCTATCTACCAACCAATCGGTATTTTCAACCAAATAAAAATGAATTACCTCCCTTGATGGTCATTGCTCATGGTGGACCAACAGGTCAAACTGTTAACAGTTACAATCCAAAGATACAATTCTGGACCAGTCGAGGTTTCGCGGTTGTTGATGTTAATTATCGAGGATCTACGGGTTTTGGAAAAACCTACCGGAATGCATTACAAAAAAAATGGGGAATCCTGGATGTCCAGGATTGTATTGATGCCTGTAACTATCTGATCAAGCAACAAAAGGTTGACCCAAAAAAAATCGTCATAAAAGGCAGTAGCGCAGGAGGCTTTACCGTATTATCAGCCCTAGTCAAGTCCAAGATTTTTGCTGCAGGATCATGTTTATATGGTGTGGGGGATTTAACAGCCCTGGCTGAGGAAACACATAAATTTGAATCCAACTATTTAAATGGTCTTATCGGATCTTATCCAGAAGAAAAAGAGCTTTATCATGAACGCTCCCCTTTGACCCATATTCATCAAATTGCATGTCCCCTTATTCTTTTTCAAGGCCTTAAAGATATGGTGGTCCCTCCATCACAGGCAGAAAATATTATTAAAGTTTTAAAAAACAACCATATTCCCCATGCATATTATACATTTAAAGAAGAAGGACATGGATTTAAACAAGAGGCAACCGTAAAAAAAGTTCTTGAGCTGGAGCTGGCTTTTTTTGGTAAAATTCTTGGGTTTAAACCGGATAGTATTTCTGAAAAGGTAACATTACACACTTAGATAAAAAAGCAAATCCTTTTTTTGGATTTGTTTTAATGGGTTACAAACATTTACAATAATTCAAAAAGCAATATTTCAGCAGCTTTAACTGTTGTGATCTGAATATTTTCCTCATCAAAAACAGCAACGCCATCACTTGTTTGAATCAATTGTCCATTTACTCTCAATTCACCAGTAACAACTTGAATCCATACATTTCCGTATCTTTTTAAAATTGTATATTCATGATCTTCTTGTGCCTTAAATCGCCAACGCCAAAGATTCATGTCTTGGTAAATCTTTAGGGAATTTTCACGTGCGTCTGATGATAAAATGAGTTGTCTACCCTCAACCTCAGGAAAATATCTTGTTTCATACCGTGGCTTAATATTTGTTTCATTTGGTTTAATCCATATCTGATAAAAATGTAACGTTTCCTGATCAGAGGGATTATATTCTGAATGATGAATTCCGGTACCGGCACTCATGATCTGAAACTCGCCGGCTTTTACCCGTTCCCTAAAACCCATACTATCTTGATGTTCAATGGTTCCTTCCAATACATAGGAAAGAATTTCCATATTCTTGTGTGGGTGCTGACCAAACCCTTTACCCACCTGTACACGATCTTCATTAATTACCCTTAAATCTGAAAACCCCATAAAATCCGGATCATAGTAATTTGCAAACGAAAAACTGTGATAGGTTTCAAGCCAGCCATGGTTGGCATGCCCTCTTGCATTTGCCTTACGTACATAAATCATTCTATAAACTTTCAAATATTCAAGATAATGGAATCGATATTAATCAAGAATGTTTCATAAATACCATTGGTTTCCTAATTCTTAACGGAATGGTCTCTGCGAAATAATGTCCATTCCTCAATAACCTGTCCACCAGGTAAAAGACAATCATTATATTCTCCAAGATCATTTTGTCTTTTGATCAGCTTTCCCTTCAACTCTAGACAATAAACAGAGGCAGGATTGGGCATCCCTATTTTTTTGGAGGAAAATGAGGTTTTATGATTACTTTTATTGGCCGCCTGGCAATTGGACAGGGTAAAAACCGATAATAATATTCCAATATTAACAAAATATTTATTCAAGTTTTACCCCTTTTGAATGTATTTACTATTTTATAATACTATGTTTCAGATAATTTCAGAACAAATTATTTACCTCCATTCTCTCATCAAATATCAAATAAAAAAACCTAACCTCAAACAAGGTTAGGCTCCATATCAGAATTTAAACCCAATTTATAGCTAGACTCTTCTTTTGCCTGCAATCCAAACCTGTTCAACCTGCATATTGGCATTCATCACAACAAAATCTGCCCTTTTTCCAAGTGTGATCTCACCACGATCAGTCAATCCCTGATATTGGGCTGCATTTGTACTTACCAAACGTGTCGCTTCCGGTAGTGTTGCCCCATGAACCAAAGCGTTACGAAAGGCTTGATCAAGCGTTAGGACACTTCCTGCAAGATGTCCATTCATTCCCATCACACAACCATTTTTAATGATCACTTTCTGTCCACCCAATTCACTTTCACCCTCAGGCATTCCAGCTCCACGCATCGCATCTGTCACAAACAGCAAATGATCTGGTTTTTGACGATGTGCCAATCGAAAATTGACAGGATGAACATGATGGGTATCAAAAATCATCTCAGCGTATGCCTTATCATCATCTAATATGGCCCCAGCAAGGCCTGGAGCGCGTCCTTCAATCCCACCCATTGCATTAAATAAATGGGTTCCCCCTACAACACCATGATGTGTATAAGTTATTTGCAAAGCATGTTGGGCTTGGCTATAGCTGCATGCCGTATGTCCCAAACTGACACGAATTCCAGCCTTGGTTAATAAAGGAACAGCCTGTTCAATATATTCAACTTCAGGGGCAATGGTAATGACTCTGACAATATCCAAGTCTATCATTTCCTGAAGCACTTCTGCCTTTGGCATGATATTAAATGGAGGCTGGGCACCCAGTTTTTTGCTACTGATAAAAGGACCTTCCAAATGGGCACCTCGAATATCGGGAAGATCCGCCAATCCCTTTTGTCGCACCTCTTTAACTGCCCGAAGTGAATCAAGAATTTCTTTCCATGGCCGTGTTATGGTTGTTGGTAGAATGGTTGTCGTGCCATGATGCATATGAAATCTTGAAAGCTTTTCAATTGCTTCCGCACCATCCATTGTATCCGCGCCATCTCCACCATGAACATGACCATCAATAAAACCCGGCAGAATATAGTATTGTGGATCTTTATTGGATAAATTTCCAGCCTCTATATCAGAAATTATCTCACCAAAAGATATATTACCTGTAACAACCCGATCACGTAATACAATACGTCCTTGTAAATTGGTCATCCCTATGCACCCTCATTAATAATGACAGGTCGAGATGCTTTGCTTCTTTTCAGGTCAAAATAACCATAAATGCCATATAAACCCATAATCGTGTAACAAATAATGGCTATACTTGCAAAAACCGTTTGAAAATCAATAAATTTCGTATAATAACTGTAAATTTGCGGAATAACAGCACCTCCACAAATCCCCATTACCATTAAAGCTGCACCACTAGCTGTTCGTTCACCCAAACCACGTATGGCAATTGGAAAAATAGCGGGCCACATCATTGAATTGGCAAATCCCAATAGAGCGATAAAAGTAATTGAAATATATCCGGTGGTCAACCATGCACCAATAGCAAAAATAATGCCTAAAACATTGGATACAACCAGATAACTTTCTTGAGAAAGAATTTTAGGGGTAATAATAATTCCTGCAAAATAACCGGCCAACATTGCAGAAAGGGTAAAAGAAGAAAAAAACTTGGTAATATCGAGAGAAATATGAAAATCTGATCCATAAGTACCGATGGCACTTCCAGCCAAAACTTCCATACCTACATAGGTAAAGATACACAAAACACCAAACCATAAACGAGGAGAGGTAGGAATTCCTCCACTATTTCCTTTTTGCTGGCCATCATCTTCATTGTTGATTTCTGGTAAAGTCGAACGATAAATTCCAAAAGCAACCAAAAGCAAAATCAATGCCATTCCCATATATGGATAATAAACTTTATCAGCAAAAACAGATACAATTTGCGTTTTCTCACTAATGGATCTGGCGGCATCAATACGTTCCTGGATGCCACTGATATTTGTAACAAACATTCCAAAGATTACAGGGGCAAGAATACCAGCACCCTTATTGCAAATACCCATTATTGCCTGTCTTTGGGCACCTTTTTCAATAGGCCCCAAAATACTAACATAAGGATTTACAGCGGTTTGTAGACACGACAATCCAACCCCAATAATAAATAAACCTATTAAAACCCCAATATACCAATGAGATTTTATAAACTGGCCAAAAATTAATGCACCTATTGCCATGACAATTAATGCAATACACAAGCCATTTTTCATGCCTGTCTTTTTTAACACCCATGAGGCGGGAAGTGAAAAAACAAAAAAGGATATGTAAAAAGCAGATAAAACAAAAAAAGCATTGAAATCATCAAGCGAAAAAGCAACTTTTACAAAAGGGATTAGAGGGCTATTAATCCAAGTAAAAAATCCAATAACAAAAAAAAGAACACCTACAATAATAAGAGGTTTTGTCGTATTCTGAGGAACATTAGGCGATATCTGATTAGACATATATTTTCCTTTTATCCACGCCTTGAACTGTTATTTTTAACGATATTGGGCATATTCAGGTTCGTTTTGGAAAACCCAATCATAATATTGGCGACCTGACAATTGAGAGGCTGCCGCTTCATCAACCAGAATCCTACATGCAGAATGAAGCTGTAGTGCAGACGCACTAATCATCGAAGTGATAGGTCCCTCAACTGCCTTTGCCAGAATTGATGCTTTGCTTTCTCCTAAGGCAACCAATAGGATTGACCGCGCTTCCAAAATCGTGCCAACACCCATGGTCATTGCACGGCTGGGAACCTTTTCCGGATCTCCTCCAAACATTTCTGCATTTTGTCGACGTGTATGAGGGGTTAAGCTTTTATCCCTGGTTCGTGACATTAACGCGGACAAGGGTTCATTAAAACCAATATGACCGGTTTCACCAATACCTAATAATTGAAGATCTATTCCGCCCACTTTACGAATTTCTTCTTCATAGCGTTTACCTTCAGAATGCACATCCTGTGCCATACCGTTTGGAATATGTGTATTTTTCAAATCAATATTTACATGCCTGAATAAATGATAATCCATATAGCTACGATAAGAATTGAGGTCTTCTGCAGACAATCCAATATATTCATCTAGATTGAAAGAATGACATCCGGAAAAGTCCAGCCCTTCATTTTTATGCATCTGGACCAAAATTGCATAAATCCGTTCCATGGTTCGACCCGTTGCCAGTCCTAAAACAATCTTTTGTTTTTCTTTGATTTTCTGGGCAATAAAAGTTGCCGCCAACTGTGCTGTTTTCTCTGCATCTGGGCGAATAATAACTTCCATTAATGTACTTCCTTATTTTTATATGCTTGAAGCGCCAGATAATAGGCACCATCTAAAGATTGACCTTGAGCAGGAATAATATGTTCACGCACTTTTGGAGATAATCGAGATAAGAAAATATTCGCCAGTCCCCCTAATAAACACAAAGGAAGATCCGCATATTCATCTTTTAGTAATGCCAAAGCCAAATCAGATATAATTTCCGCTGCTTTATCCAAGAATAAACTTGCGTCAGAACATCCTGTTTCCGCTTGCTCAATCAGCCATGGAACCAAAGAACCAAATTTTTGTGGTTGCGCTCTTACTGCCCACAACATTGGATCCTCTCCCTGCCGCTTTAAATGGTTATATAATTTTCTGCTTAAATCGGTTTCTGGCTTACGTCCCTCTATACGTTGCAACATGTCAGATATCAATTGCAATCCCAGCCAGGCTCCACCTCCTTGATCATCCTGAGGAAAACCCCAGCCGCTTAATTTTTTATGTTTATCATTGAAAATGGCATAGGCCACTGTCCCTGTTCCAATGGCAATTACCGCGCCATTTTTACCTTTATGTGCACCTAGACATGATGTATGAGCATCTGTTTCAAAAATAAATTTTTCAAAACCTGTGCATAATTTCCTAAAATTTTCACGGGCAACAGGAACCTCTGCACCGGCCAGACCAGCACCTCCATATAAATTAACATCCTCTGGTGTAATATCCAATTGTTTTAAACTGTTATCCAGAGTTTCTTTAATAGAAAACCAGCTTTCTTGCGTGTTACTCGCAATATTCGCTGGCCCCCCTTTATTTTCTAATAAAAATTTTCCATCAGCTGTAAAAATTTGTATGATGGATTTAGTGGCTCCACCATCAATACTGATTAATAAATCTTGTTTTTTTTTCATAGTCACCCAATCTAGATTATTCGTCGATTAAGCAAATAAAAAATTTAACAAATAAAAAAAATTTATTTACTTTATAAGCACCTCATTTATTAATTAATTATTAACTTTTAAAATTCCAATAGAAGATAATAAATACGTTTCATTATTCTGGTTTAATTTTCCGATTTTCTTTACATCCATAAAGAATATAATGCTGAACAGGGTTAATACCTGCCGCTTTTACATCCGGATAGGTTTCCAGATAAAAATTCTGATCAAATTCACGAATAATGTCCCATTCTTTTAAATGAACTATTTGACTTTTATCTTTTAAATCATTCAGGAATTCCTGTTTTTGATTTCGTGAAAACCAAGGATACCGGAAAAGCGGCTCCTCTTTTAGGTCATTTAGCGTTTTTTCATTATTTCTTGCTTCTTCTGGGGAACCTGTTGAGGAAATGGGCATCAATTTTAATCCACTATCCATAACCGCATAAACGATGGAATTATCTTCCCTGATAATTCCCCCAAATCCAGATTTAACATATCTTGTTGAATAATCCGTATGTTCATGTCCATAACGCCCAAAACGGTTATCCATATAACCAACCAGGGGAAAAACCTCCCTGCTGACCGTGATACATGAACCCGCAATTAGTGGGGATATGCCCGGATTCTGCGCATTACAATCACCATAAAGCAATTTGTCCTTCCATTCAGGAACGACAAAGGTGACATGTCCATGAATTTGGGCTGCCTTTGCCCATTCCACATCCCAGCCATACATCGTTGGGAAAATATCATCATCCAGTAAAATAAACATATCGGCTTGCGTATAGTTGGCCAAGTAGTAAATCCCCCTGTTTTTGTTCCAAGCGATACCCTTGTTTTTTCCCGTAATGTAATTTATTTTTTCCCTGTTTAAAACATCAACCGTTTCATCTGTTGAACCATCGTCACATACAATCAGTTCATATTCATTCAAGGAAAACTTTTGGATCAGGCGTATTTGTTCTATTAAATATTCAATCCGGTTAAATGTAGTTATTGCAATACCAATTTTCATAAAATTATCAACTTCACAAAATTAAATTCATTAAAATAACCCTCAATTCTAATGTAATTGACACTCAACAGACTTTAATGCTGGTTAAGGGTTTCATAACTAATTATTAACTTTTTTCTGCCAATCTCTCAAATAATTAATTTTGTTGTGTAATAATTTTACAAATTCTGGTTTGCCTGCCAATTTCCCGAACAGCATTTTGTCTCCCGCATATTCCGCAACGGGGTCCCCTGCCTTGAACATTTCGTGAACAGCTTGCTGATCCATAATACCATCCTGATATTGATAGGGAATTAGATCCTTTACATAATTTTCCAGGAAAACAAAAAATAATGCCGGTAAAACGGCAGTTGCATCAGGTGTTTTACCCCGATCGTAACATTCGGTTAAGGTGGGTGTAATAAACCCCGGGATTTTGGAAAAACTGTCTGCAGCCACGCGTTGATTCGTATCTTTTATATACGGATTACTAAAACGATCCAATACAACATCCCTGTATCTGGCCAAATCAAGGGGACTTGGTGTCAGACAAGGGATAACGTCCTCTGTAACATAATTCCATGCCATTTTCCTGATCTCAGCATTGGCCACATCCTCATGAATAAAGGAGAGCCCTGCCAAGGTTCCCGCCCAAGCGACACAACTGTGACTTGAATTCAGGATACGAATTTTTGCCTCTTCCCATGGATCAACCGATTTTACCATTTCAACCCCGACTTTTTCAAGTTCGGGGCGACCATCGATAAAATGATCCTCGATAACCCATTGAATGAATGATTCTGCCATAACGGGGGCGGCATCCCTGAAATGCGTGGCCCCATATACCCGTTCCGGTAAATCGGCTGAGGGACGGGGGGTGATACGATCCACCATAGTATTTGGAGAGGAAGTGTTTTTCCTTACCCATTCCAGCAACTGGTCTTCCCGAGACAGTTTCAGAAATTCGATAAACCCGTTTCTGAAACGTTCCCCATTGTGACGTAAATTATCACAACTTAACAGGGTGACAGGTTGGCCACCCTTTCTAATTCTTTCCTTTAGAATTGCCTTTAAGGCACCATAAATCGTGCAGATTTCACCCTTGAGTTCAGACTGGATATCCCTGCTGCTCTTATCAAGCTGATGATTGGTATCCAGGTAATATCCACCTTCTGTAACGGTAAAAGCAATAATTTTTGTTTCAGGCCTGATCCCCTGTTCAACAAGGCCTTGCATTTTATCATCATAGGGCAGGATTTTTTGAATAGATGTGATTTTTTCATAATCCCGTTCACCTTTTGGGGTGACGGTTTCCAATATATACTGACCATCCTGTTTTGACAGGGCGTCCAACAACGGAGCCGTATCCTTGCGTATCCCCCCAGCCGCCACAATCCATTTTTCCCTGGTATTTTCCTGTAACAAACGATGAAGATACCATGCCTGATGGGCACGCTGAAAAGAACCAATACCAATATGCATCCATATATTTGTCATGATTGAACCCCTTGAGATAATTGTACCTATATTGCAGGATCATTGTGAATGAGATTATGTTCTGTATTAAAACATATTATATAACCAATTGAAATAATTAATAAATATTTTAAACAATGCGAATCATAATCAATTGACAAATTATTAATAAATTAATGATTTATCAAAATAATTTGATGAAGTGGAACGATATTTAACAACAATGTTATTTCAAAAAGATAAGCAAATTTAATAATTTGAATTATTTGTTAATTTCTTTTTAGTATTCATCATTTAAAATGACCTCGACATTACAGAGTTTACTGGAACAATTCCGTCATGCAACGCAAACGGAACGGGATAAAGGAACCAGTTTTGAAAACCTGATGATCAAGTATTTTAAAACTGAACCGGCTTATAAAAATAAATACAAGGATATTTTACCCTATTCTGACTGGGTGTCCTGTTATGGAAAGCTCCTGAACATCACAGATAAAAAGGACACGGGTATTGATTTGGTCGGGGTCACTTTGAATAATGAACTTCATGCCTTTCAATGCAAAAACTATGATCCGGACAGGACAATCAGCAAAAATGACATAGACAGCTTCTTTACCGCTTCGGGCAAGAAATATTTTACCTATCGCTATATCATATCCACGACTGACAAATGGACAGAAAATGCTGAAAATGCCCTGGAAAACCAGAATCCCCCGGTCAGCAAGATCGATCTGCATCACTTGGAACAGAGTGTTATTGACTGGTCAAAATACTTGCATGAAGAAAAACCGGTTTTAAAACCCAAGAAAAAGCTGCTTGATCATCAGGCGTCCGCCCTGGAAGCCGTGCAACACGGCCTGAAAACCGCGGATCGCGGCAAACTGATCATGGCATGTGGTACAGGAAAAACATTTACCTCGCTAAAAATTGCCGAGACCATGGCAGGTAAGGGGAAAACCGTATTATTTCTGGTTCCAAGCCTTTCCCTGCTCAGTCAGAGCCTTACAGAATGGACGCAAGAGAGTGCCATTGAAATAAACAGTTTCGCGGTATGTTCAGACAGTGATGTAGGCAAGAAACATGCCAGGGAGGATGACCGTGTCATTGCGGGAATCAGTGATTTGCAATATCCGGCAACAACCCATGCCGAAAGTTTGAAAAAAGCGTTTCACGTGGCCCTTGATAATAATCCCGAAGCCATGACGGTCATTTTTTCAACCTATCATTCCATCGAGGTTCTTAACCAGGCGCAACAGGGTGAAAACGCCATTCCGGCATTCGATCTGGTCATCTGTGATGAAGCGCACCGTACGACGGGTGCAACCTATGAGGGGGATGATGAATCCGCATTTGTCAGAATTCATGACAATGAATATATTCTTGGAAAAAAACGTTTATACATGACCGCAACCCCCCGGATTTATGCCGAAGCCAGCAAGAAAAAGGCCAAGGATGAATCTATTGTCGTCTATTCAATGGATGATCCGGCTATCTATGGTGAGGATTTATATGTCATCACATTTTCCCAGGCCGTATCACGAAACTTGCTGGTTGATTACAAAGTCATCGTTCTGGCCGTGGAGGAAAGCCACATCAACAGACGCCTGCAAGAATTGCTGAAGGATCAGGATAATGCATTGAAGGTTGATGATGCGGCAAAAATCGTTGGTTGCTGGAAAGCCCTGTCTAAACAGGGGCTGTATGAAAATCTCGATAATTCGGCGGATCCCATGCAACGCGCCGTTGCCTTTTGCCAGGTCATTGAGGCAACCTATAAAGGCAGGACACACAAAGTCAGTTCCAAACTAATCGCCGAGATGTTTGGCAAGGTTGTTGAACAATATCAACATCACGAAACCGAAGAACGTTCAAAAGAAAATCCTGACGCACTTCCGGACAGGGCCTTGAGCATGACTTGCGAGGCAGAACATATTGATGGGGGAATGAACGCGGGGGAAAAGGAAACGAAACTGGAATGGCTGAAATCCGAAATACCAGAAAATACCTGTCGCATACTGTCAAATGTCCGGTGCCTGTCCGAAGGGGTAGATGTTCCGGCACTGGATGCCGTTCTTTTCCTGACAGCCCGTTCATCCCAGGTGGACGTGGTTCAATCCGTCGGTCGGGTTATGCGCAAGGCCCCCGGGAAAAAATTGGGATATGTCATACTGCCCATTGTCATACCGGCAGGCATTGAGCCTGAAAAGGCACTGGATGACAATCAGACCTATCGTGTTGTATGGCAGGTTCTTAATGCCCTCCGTTCCCATGATGACCGTTTTGACGCAACCATCAACAAGCTGGAATTCAATGGAAAGGCCCCCTCAAGAATAGAGGTGATCGCTGTTGCCGACAAGATCGGCCCCAAAAGACAAAAGCAAACCAGATCTCAGGAATTAGTGGCAAGGGCGAGGAAAAGCCATATTATTGGCCAGGCTTCCCAATCCGCATCGAACCGGCAGGGAGACCTGGTCTTCGAGGTTGGGGAAATTGAACGGGCCCTCTATGCCAAAATCGTTAAAAAATGTGGAAACCGGCATCACTGGGAGGACTGGGCAAATGATGTCGCCAAAATTGCCCAAACCCATATCGATCGCATCCAGCACATTCTGGACAACCCGAAAAATCATCAGGCCATTCATCTTTTCAACGAATTTGCCAAAGAGTTGCGGGACGATATCAACCAAAATCTCGATGATCAAGAAATCATTGAAATGCTGGCCCAGCATATGGTCACAAAACCTGTCTTTGACGCCCTGTTCGGACATTACCGGTTTACCGAGCACAATCCCATCTCAAAGGGAATGCAGAAAATCCTTGAACAGCTGGACAGGGAAAAACTGGACAAGGAACGTGCAACCCTGCAGTCCTTTTACGAATCCGTAAAAATGCGTGCCACGGGCATTGACAGCGTACAGGGCAGACAGCGCGTCATCATCGAGCTATATGACAAATTCTTTCGCAATGCCTTTCCTCGCATGACCGAAAGATTGGGAATTGTCTATACACCGGTTGAGGTGGTGGATTTCATCATCCACAGCATCGAGCATGTCCTGAAAACCGAATTTGGCAGCAGTCTCGCCGAACCCAATGTCCATATTCTTGACCCATTCACAGGTACCGGAACCTTCATCACAAGGATGCTGCAAAGCGGCATTATCACAAAGGACAAACTACCCCACAAATATAAACGTGAAATCCATGCCAATGAGATTGTCCTGCTGGCCTATTATATCGCCACGATCAATATTGAATCAACCTATCACAGTATAATGACGCAACAAAACGATACTGGCAAAACAGAAAAGGAGGAAGGGGAATATACATCCTTTGCCGGAATCTGTCTGACCGACACGTTCGGAATGGCGAAAGGCAGGCAAAAGGATATCGGAAAGGATATCCTGCTAAGGGAAAACAATGAACGGGTTTCTCGCCAGCAGGCCCTTGACATTCAGGTTATCATGAGCAATCCACCCTATTCCGCGGGGCAGGAATCCGCCAATGACAATAATGCCAATCTTTCCTATCCAGACCTGGATGAAAGAATTGACGAAACCTATGCCAAATATTCAACGGCAACCTATAAAAACGCGTTGTATGACAGTTACGTAAGAGCCATCCGCTGGGCATCGGATCGAATCAGGGAATGCGGTGTTCTCGGTTTTGTCAGCAATGCCAGCTTTATCGACAGCAACACTTGTGATGGTTTGAGAAAATGTCTGGCTGAAGAATTCACCAGCCTTTATATTTTTCATTTACGCGGCAATACAAGAACTGCAGGTGAAACAGCACGAAAAGAAGGAGGACAAATTTTTGGTTCAGGCAGTCGTGCCCCCATTGCCATTTCAATTCTGGTTAAAAACCCCAATCAAAACCAGAGGGGACAAATATATTTCCATGATATTGGAGATTACCTCACCCGTCAGCAAAAACTGGAAACAATACGGAAATTCGGCAATATCGATGGAATCACCCGACACAACGGCTGGAGCAATATTGTTCCTGACCGGTTCAATGACTGGATCAATCAGCGCGATCCAGATTTCAATGCCTATATCTCCATGGGTGATAAAAAGGATAGGCAGACAATAAGCATATTTGACAACTATTCTCGTGGCGTTGCAACAAGTAGAGATGCCTGGGCTTATAATGCCTCATCCAAAAAATTGATTGCCAATATCCAAAAATCCATTCAGTTCTACAATGACGAGGTTGATCGCTATCTTGCCCAACCCCAATCCACCAAAATTATAAAGGCTGAAGATTTCGTCATTTTTGATTCAACCAGGTTTTCATGGGATTTTGCCAATAAACAAGATTTAACTAAAGGAAAAAAATATCAGTTCAATGCTTCCTCCCTGTATAAATCCCTATATCGTCCTTTCACGAAATCTTACTTGTATTTTAACAAAGATTTAAATAATCGACGTTATCAAATGCCACGAATTTTTCCAACTGCACAGACTGATAATCGAGTTATTTGTGTTACAGGTCGCGGATCAACCAAAGAATTTTCTTGTATGATTACCAATAAGATTCCTGATCTTGAAATGATTTCTAAAGGTCAGTGTTTTCCCCTATATCTCTACGACATTTCCCTCCGTGAAAATGATTTGTTGGAAAAGGAAACACCCAAAAGACGGGACGCCATCACCAATGATGCCCTAAAACATTTTCAGGCCGCCTATCCCGATCATGCCATCACCAGGGAGGATATTTTCTATTACATTTACGGCCTGCTTCACAGTGAAGATTACCGCAGCCGTTATGAGGACAATCTGACCAAGGAACTTCCCCGTATTCCCCGTGTCAAGTCATTTGATGATTTTACCGCCTTCACACAGGCGGGACGCATGCTTGCCGACCTGCACCTGAATTATGAAACTGTTGACTGTTACACCGGGGTTGAAATTGATGGGTTAACCCTTACCCCATCAGGAATTGTCGGGGGGAAAGACCTTGAATTTCACGTTACCAAAATGAGATTTCCCCAAAGAAACCAAAAAACGGAAGTCATTTACAATGACTGTTTCACCATCAGAAACATACCTGAGGAGGCCTATGACTATATCGTAAATGGAAAATCGGCCCTGGAATGGGTTATGGAACGCCAATCCGTTACAACAGACAAAAAAACAGGCATTACCAATGATGCCAACGACTGGGCCATTGAAACCATGCATGATCCAAAATATCCGCTTGAACTCTTTCTTCGTGTCATCACTGTCAGTCTGGCAACAAGTAAAATTGTCAATGCCTTGCCTAAACTGAAACTGTAACAGTCAACAGAAATGATATTCAAGGAACTATCCTCATATATCATTCCGAAACCAATTGTTATAAAGACAGAATATTATCGTTGAAACTTGTCTCTTAAGAAAGCGAATTTAATAATTCAAAATATTGTACCCATTTTTGTAACCACTTTTTATCGCATAATCTGTCATGAACTGGCAAGAACATGATAGGAAAAAAATGATTTTTTTGGGAAAAACAAGGTATCTGTCAGGAATTGGCAATATCCAACCCGTTTAAATGGTGGAGCCAAGGGGAATCGAACCCCTGACCTTCTGAATGCCATTCAGACGCTCTCCCAACTGAGCTATGGCCCCTTTTGAAAAAAATATATAACGGTTAAACCTGTAGATGGCAAGTTAAAAATGGTAACTTTTAATTTTTATCAAATGATGAAAAATTCAGACAATATTCCGGCTTTCTTTGATTAATCTCCACTTCAGGAAAGATATTCAAAACAAAATCCGAAAATATCTATCATCCGAACAGCAATTATTGATTGAACCAACAACAAACATCCCGGATTTCATCAATTATTCAGGTTTGGTCGCAAAAGCGATCGCGAAACGGTTCCAGGCATTGATAACATTAATGGTAACCGTCAACTCGACAATTTCCTGATCATCAAAATGTTTTCTGACCTGACTGTAAATTTCATCAGGGGCATGTTTTTCCGATACAAGCGTCAGTGTTTCCGTCCATAATAAGGCTGCCTGTTCCCGTTCATTGAAATAGGATGTCTCCCGCCAGGCACTGAGGGTCAAGATCCGTTTCAAATCCTCGCCTGCAGCTAGGGCATCCCTGGTATGCATATCAATACAGAAAGCGCAGCCATTAATCTGGGAAGCCCTTATCTTTACCAATTCCCTCAATGAAACGGGAAGAATTGACTTTTTTGAAGCCTCTTCCAAATTCCACATGGCCTTCATCATTTCAGGAGCGGCCTTAAAATAATTCAGTCGTTTTTCTACCATCTCAAATTCCCTTTCTAAAATAAATTTTGGTTTCCCATAATAAAAAATACCTATTATAAGATGTATTTACAATGAATTTTATTCTCGGTTTTTCCAAATCGATTCCGACAATTTTTCATCTGATTTTATAATTGGGGTACAATGAGGTACATGGGGATTAAATTTCAAGAAAAACAGTCAGGTACTGAGTACCGGGGATTGTACCCTTTTTTATTTTTCAGTGAGTTGTACACAGGTTTGGTTTAACAATATCTGGATAACCTAAATTTATTAAATAAATTCAACCTATTAAAAACTGTACACTTTGTTGGAAAAATGGGGTACATTTTTTAAATAACGGGTACCACAGTACTAACAGGATTTATAAACAAACATTAAAAAATTTAAATTTTCTTTTTATTTTAAAGGACATGAAAAAGAAAAAAAATTTTGATACTGTTTTATCAAGACGAAAAAGAAAGAATATGAATGTTAAAATCTGAAAAAAAATTGATGAAAGTTCTGAAAGGGGAAAAAATATGGCCACCCCCTTTATGGATGATGCGACAGGCAGGAAGATTTTTACCTGAATTTCGAAAATTAAGGGAACAGGCTGATTTTCTTACACGTTGTCTGACACCTGATCTTGCCATTGAAATAACATTGCAACCCATAAGACGTTTTGCTTTTGACACCGCCATCCTTTTTTCAGATATTTTAATCCTGCCATGGGCGATGGGACAAAAATTACAGTTTGTTGAAGGAAAAGGCCCCATTTTACACCCTATTCATTCGGAGGAGGATCTTAAAAAACTTCATCCGGAACAGATTGATGAAAAAATTGAACCGGTCCTGATCACCCTGCAAAATCTGAATAAATTGCTTAATAATGGTGAATCGATTGGAAAAGCCTCACCTGGATCGGTAACCCTGATGGGATTTACAGGATCGCCTTTTACAGTTGCCTGTTACATGGTTGAAGGTAAATCCTCGAAAGATTTTTCAACTGTGTTTAAAATGATTTATCAAAATCCTGACTTGTTTGATAAGATCATTGATCTTCTTGCAGAAACAACAGCAACCTATCTTTGTCATCAAGTAAGGGCCGGTGCCGAAGCCATTATGCTTTTTGACAGTTGGGCAGGTCTGCTCCCTTCAACCCTGTTTCAGCGTTATGTCATTGATCCCACCCGACAAATCATTGACAGAATCAGACAGGTCTATCCTCTGGTCCCGATTATCGGTTTTCCGCGGTTGGCCGGGGCACAACTGCTAACCTATATTGAACGGACAGGTTTAAATACGGTTGGAGTGGATCAATATAACGATATATCCTTTTTAAACCGTCAGGTATCCCCCACAGTTGGATTTCAGGGTAATCTTGATCCCTTGTGTCTGTTATATGGCGGGAACATGCTTCAGAAGGAAATTCATCGCTTATGTAATGAATTGAAAAACAGGCCGCATATTTTTAATCTAGGTCATGGAATATTACCTGCAACCCCTATTGAACATGTCGAAGAATTGGTTAACACTGTACATAATTTGAAATAATTGGGAGATTGGGAATGGACGATAGAATAAAACAGGTCATTCAACAGGCACCGCAGGCAGTTCATACTAATGGATCTTTAAAACTGGTTATTTTTGATTGCGATGGTGTTCTGGTTGAAAGTGAGCATATTGTCGCAGAAATTATGGGAAAGGAAGCTCGTCAATATGGATGGAACATAACCGATAAACAGGCCCGTGAAGAATTTACCGGGGTGCAAATGGTGGATATCGGAAAAAAGATAGCCAAGCATGCAAAAAGGAATTTACCGGATAACTGGGCTGAGGAAGCACATAAAAAGGTTGTCGAGGGCATGTTCGGCAATGTGGAAAAAATTCCTGGCGTTGAATCAATTCTGCAAACCCTACATGATTTGAAAATACCTTATCGTGTCGGTTCGAATTCCTCACAGGAGGAAATGAAAACAAAATTTGAGAAAACCGGATTGATGAAGTGGTTTCCCAAGGATCGTATTCATTCTGCTTATGAGGTTAGAAATTCAAAGCCTTTTCCTGACCTTTATTTGTATGCTGCTGAAAAAGAGGAGGTTAACCCTGATGAATGTCTGGTTATCGAGGATTCTGATACAGGTTTAAAAGCTGCTTATGATGCGGGGATGGCCTGTATGTTATTGAGGGATTTAAATAAAGCAGCACCAAATTATAAAGGGGTCATCCGTGTTGATTCTCTTCAGAAAGCTACTGATATCATAAAGGAAATTGTTCAATCTCAGCATAACAGGGAACATTAGTAATGATGTCCTCTCTATTGCCTTATGTCCTGTGGATAAAAGCTTTGCATGTCATTTCAGTTATTGCCTGGATGGCAGGTCAGTTTTACTTGCCCCGGTTATTTGTCTATCATTGTCAGGTAAACAAAGAAACAGATGAAAATGAAAGATTTAAAATAATGGAGTATAAATTGCTTCGTTATATTATTAATCCTGCAATGATGGCGGCTTTTTTATTTGGAATTTTATTGGCCTTGACTCCTGGGATCATTGATTGGCATGCAAAATGGTGGGTGGTTAAGCTGGTGGCTTTATTGATCTTAACAGGATATCATGGGTTTTGTTCACGTTGGCGTCGGCAATTTGCTGCAAATAACAATCATCATTCTGAAAAATTTTATCGCTGGATGAATGAGATTCCTACAATATTAATGATTATTATTGTTATCATGGTTATTGTGCAGCCTTTTTAATATTTTAAAAATATTCATAATTACAGCAATTGTTACAATTTATATTTGTAACAATTGCTGTTCATACAGGATCAGTCCTTAATCGTTATCTTTCTGGGAAGCGTTACAACTGACCCATTGATAGGATTTTGGAGAGGATTTGTTATAGGATAACATGAACTGATTTTTTTCTTTTTGACAGATATTGTTTTGTTTTAGCAAACCAAGAACAGTTGAATATTCTTTCTCGCAGGTTTCCCTATCATTTTTTTCCTCTTTGCATTTTCTAGCCAGTGCAGCCTGTTGTCTGAATAAGGGATATAGATCTGGAGGAACGATATTGGGTATATCCATTGTCGTGAATTCGTCAATATTTGAGGAAAATGGAGGGGGAAGAATAATGTAATGATCTTTGGCGAAATTCTCCATTTCATTTATTGCCTTATTGATTCCTGCCAAGGGAATGGTATAATTTTTTTGTTCATCAACAATTAATGTGAATATTTTTTGTTGTTTCAGATTATTGATAAATTGAACGGTACTAATAGGTTCTAGGACAGTTTTGTAAGTGCCTGTTTCCTCTTTCTTTAATTCACAGGTAAAATCACCAACATCTAGTTCAATAACTGGTTGATTACTCCGTAATTTGTTAAGGGTAATGGAAATTCTTAATGAATAGCTGTAAGGATGCAATTTTATTGTAAGATCATTATTCTGCCCGGTGGAAGTTAACCAGGTTCGAGTGTAATTTTTGGTTAGCGACCAGTTTTCATAATGATCTTCTTGAATAAAAAAAGGATCCTTTGCATTGGTTTTTGCAATGAAGCTATTGCAAATAATCATAAGAAATATAAAAATGTATAAAAATTTTTTTAACATAGAATTTCCTTTAAAAAATAACAAAAAGAATGAAATATATCAGGATTTTAATAATATTAAAAAAAATATAGAGTAATTAATCTTTATATTTTAAAAAATATTTGTTAATTAAAGTTATTATTGTAATATAAATTAATGTTATTAATTGTTTTTTCTTTCCTTCGTAAATATATAAAGGTGAATACTACGATACAATTCTAAACTTATTATTGAGAAAGTTGCAAAATGACCAATACACGAATTCCCACATATTTACATATTGTAAGCACAATCGGAATTCTTACGGCATGTTTTATGTATGTATCTTATATTCCTCAAATTATCAATAATCTTAATGGTCATCCAACTCCACCTTATCAGCCCGCTGTGGCTGCCGTAAACTGTATACTGTGGGTATGGTATGCTGTACGTGTCAAAAACTGGCCCGTAGCGATCGCGAATGCTCCTGGAATTTTATTTGGAATTATCGCTGCGATTACTGCATTGTTTTATCAATAAAATAATTTTTCGAACTAATTTTCGTAATAGAAAACTTGCAATAATTCTAAGGTAAAGAACAAAAATGTTAGAAAAAGATCAAATTCCCAAATACATTCATATTGTGGGTTGGATAGCCACCATAACGGCATGTTGTATGTATGTTTCATATGTTTTTCAGATTATTGATAATCTTCATGGTCAAATTACACCTCCCTATCAACCGGCTGTGGCTGCTGTAAATGGTGTATTATGGGTTTGGTACGCTGTTAAAATCAAAGACTGGCCCGTGGCAATCTCAAACGCTCCAGGTATTGTTTTTGGTGCGATTGCTTGTATAACCGCAATACAATTCTGATTATCACATGAATTCTTGATTATATTGCTTTGTATATCTATTAAACAGCAAAGCAATATAACGTTTAAATATTAAAATTATTATAAAAAAGTATTGGTAAATATATGTGGAAAATTAAGAAAGTAAATCTATAATAACAATAAATTGAATTGATAATAATTATAAATATTAAAGATAATAATTCTTTAACCTTATGGATAAAGGATTATTTTTATGAATACAGAAAAGCCTTTATTTGGTTTTATGACGGTTCCTTTGATTTGGGGATATATTGCAATTGCGATATTTATGGCCGGTGATGGATTTGAGGCCGCTTTTTTATCGAAATATATAACTGATATAGGATTTTCTGAAGCACAGTCAGGTTTTGTCTTTACTGTCTATGGGTTAATGGTTGCCTTGTCCGCATGGTGTTCTGGGGTTGTTGCGGAAATTATTACTCCACAAAAAGCGATGTTTGCAGGATTTGCCATTTGGGTAGCTATGCATATATTCTTCATGATATTTGGCCTCACCTATCACAATTATTGGATGATGGTGATTTTTTATGGCATTCGAGGACTTGGTTATCCTTTGTTTTTATATTCTTTTGTTGTGCTTGTTATTTACAATGTTGATAAATTGCAAATTTCTAATGCAATGGGATGGTTTTGGGCGGCATATTCTGTTGGGTTTGGTGTTATAGGTGGTTTTTTGCCAGGATTTATAAATCCGGTGATTGGGGAATACAATACTTTATGGATGTCTCTGGGTTGGGTTATTGTCGGTGGACTGATTGCATTAATTACGTTGCATAATGCAAGGACCAACAAGGAAAAAGCCAATCTGACTTTTAAAGAGAAAACAGCTGAATTAGGTCAGGCAATTACCATATTATTCAGAAACAAGAATATATTTATGGCTGCGCTGGTTCGTATCATTAATACGACACCTTTATTTGGATTTGCTGTTGTAATGCCTTGGTTTTTAGTTGGAAAAACATCCCAGGATCATGGATTGGGATTTTCTAAAACTGAATGGCAAAATATCTGGACACTATTTTTGTTTGTTACGATTTTTACAAATATTTTATGGGGTATTTTGGCAGATTATATTGGTTGGTTACGGCAAGTACGCTGGGTTGGTTGCATTGGTGGTGTTTTTGCCTGTTTCAGTTTTTATTACATTCCAATAACATATGGTCATAATATTTGGATGGCAATGATACCGGCAATTTTGTTTGGAATTACGGTTGCTTCTTTTATGCCTATGACTGCTATTTTTACAACTCTGGAACCGCATCATAAAGGGGCGGCAATTTCAATATATAATTTGTCAGCCGGATTGAGCAATTTTCTTGGTCCGGCTATTGCCACTACAGCGGTACCTTTCTTGGGGGTTGGAGGAGCAATCGGAATTTATATGGGACTATATGTTTTTGCCGCCTTATTAACGTTATTGATTAAAGTGAAACAGCCTTCAAAAGAGGAAAGAGTCAAATTTCAAGAAAATGGAACTGAACCAGAATATGATCAGATTATTTTGGAAAATTAGATTATGATAAAACAAAACTGTCAGTAATATTTATTCTGACAGTTTTTGTAATTAATTCATATAATTCTCGTTATCAATATTTAATATCTGGCCAGATATATAATTTGAGTCAGAAGATACCAGAAACAAGGCCGCTCCCATAAAATTTTCTGGTAATCCATTCGTCCCAAAGGGAGAAGCCTGAAATGACAGTTGATAATTTTTCCATCTTCATTTTGTTCTACCATTTGTTTGGCAACAGCTTGCATAAGAAAAAATGATTCTTTTACATTAACGGTAAATAATTGATCAAAGACATCCCATGATTCATCCAATAAAGGTCGCATGTCAAAAATTCCTGCGCCATTAAATAAAATGTCAACTTTATTAAAGTTTTGGAGAGTGGTTGACAGAATTTGTTGTATATCCTCTTTTTTTACTGATATCAGCAGTGAGAGTAATAAATTGATCTTCAAGTAATAAGTGCAATTCATGAAGGTTTTTTAAATCGACAAGAACACACTTGATATCTTCTTCTAAATATTTAAGTGCGATTGCTTTACTTATACCGCTATCTGCTCCCGTAACAATAACCGTTTTGCCTTTGAGTTTCGTAAAACTACCTTTTTTTGAAATAGATATTTTATTTACAGGCAATATAATAGTGTTTTAGTTTATTTTTATTTGATTTTATAAACAAGGATTTACAAAATCAATTATATTTAATTGATACCAATAGTCTGACCACCATCCACAAGTAGTAAAGGCAGCTTCTTTGGAACCAAGCCATAATACAGCAGCAGCGATTTCCTCAGGTCTACCAAGACGGCCAATAGGTTCTTGAGCAATTACACGAGCTTTTCCTTCAGGCATACCACCACTGAATCGCTCAACCATTGGCGTGTCAATAATACCAGGACAAATGGCATTGATTCGAATGTTTGATTTTGCATAATCAAGTGCGGAACATTTGGTAAGACCGATAATACCAAATTTAGTCGCGGCATAAGCAGCTTGCCCTTTAATACCAATAATGCCTGCACTGGAAGAAGTATTAACGATTGATCCCCCATCATTCCTAAGCATAACTGGAATAAGATATTTCATACATAAGAAAACACCATTTAGGTTTATATTAATATAATGGTACCAATCGTCTTCTGTAACTTCACCAATCGGTCCAACAGGTTGTTCAACACCAGCATTATTAAATGCTAGATCAATATGACCAAACGTGGCAACTGCACGATCGACAGTATTTTTTATCTGTTGGCTATTTCTTACATCAGCAGTAATAGCCAAGGCATGTCCCAATTTTTTCAATAAGGTTTACGGTTTCCTCCAACCTAATTTCGTCCAGATCCACTAAAATTATATTTGCTCCTTCTCTTGCAAAAGCTAGGGCTGTGGCCTTAACCAATACCTTCTGTGGCACCTGTAATAAAGGTAACTTTATCAGTAAAACGTTTATTTTGATTTATAGTCATTTTTTAATTTCTTTTTTAGTAGTAATTTAATGAAAATTATTATTTATTCTTTTGTTTAGGGAATCATTACAGTGTCTTTTGTGAGCTTGCGTGATTCAAGTTTCTGATGAGCTTCAGTAGCGTGTTCCAAAGATAACTGAAGAGGTGATTGAATTTTTACAATATTATTCGAAATAATATCAAAAAAACTCTTTACTCATGGAAAGCACGTCGGAACGTTTGGAAAGATATGTTGTTAAGCCAAGCCAAGTTGCATAAAGCGATCCTTTTTCTAATAAAGTTAGAATATCAAAAGGTGGAATAAGTCCTGAAAAAAACCAAAAGGACGCAAACAATCCCGTGAACCTGGAAAGGTCATTTTACCAATACTATCATAAACAACATGACATCCCTGACCATGAGTGATGGTTTTAACTTGTGTCACAAAATCACATTCATTATAGTTTATTACATAGTCACAACCATTTTGTTTGGCAATTCTGATTTTTTCCGAAGAACCAACGGTACCGATAATAATTGTTCCAAGATGTTTGGCCCATTGTGTCAGGATACGTCCAACACCACCTGCCGCCGCATGTAATAAAAGAATATGGTTGGCTTTAACTTGAAAGGTTTGTCGGATTAAAAACCGGGCTGTTAATCCTTTGAGTAAGGATGCGGCTGCGGTTTCATAAGAGATGTTATCAGGCAAGGGTACAAGAAAATGTACAGGAACAATTGTTTGTTCTGCATAAGCACCCAAGGTTTCGATATAAGCTACTCGATCCCCAACGGAAAAATCTTTTACTCCCTCACCAATGGCAATAATATCGCCAGCCCCCTCTTTACCTGGAATAAATGGAAGTGGTGTATTAAAAATCCCTTTTCTTAAATAAATATCGACAAAATTGACTCCAATTGCTCGATTATGGATAAGAACCTCTCCAGCTTTGGGGTGAATAATAGGTATCTCTTCATAATTTAAAACATTTGGATCACTATAATTATGAATTTGTATGGCTTTCATTATCTGTATTCCTAGATTTGTAAATGTATTTTCAATTCGTGTCGTAGATTTTTTAATAAAATCAATAGAATGGATGATTTAAAAATTGCGGATGGATTTAATTATAAAGGGAATAGATTAACGTGATTAGATTTAATAAGTTTTATGTGGTTATGAGAAAAAATCACAAATAAAAATATTGAATTTCAAGATAACCTGTATGAATGTCTTAATATTGATTCAAATTTTTCAAGTAAACTGTTAATAGAAATTGATTTAATCTCTATATCGAATAGCTTGAATAAAATTAGAAAAGGCTAACGACATATTTCTACGATTGGGATAATATAGGTGAAATCCTTGGAAAACAGGGCACCAATCATTCAATGTCTCTTGTAATTGACCATTGTGTAAATAAGGTGCAACAAGTGGTTGGGGAATAAAGGCCAAACCTATTCCATCAAGGGCACTATTCAACATTTGTAAACTGCTATTTAAAATGAGAGGCCCATTAACTTTGACCGTGAATTTTTCATTATGTTTTCTGAATTCCCAGGCATAAATGTTTCCGGAATTATTATGTCGAATATTGATGCATTTATGATGGATCAATTCATATGGGGTTGTTGGAAATGAATTTTGTTGAAAATAATCAGGAGACCCGACTACAGCCATGCGCCAATTGGTTCCTATACGAACGGCAATCATATCTTTGTCTATGGAATTTACAAGACGAATACCGGCATCAAATTTATGTTCTATAATATTTATAAATTCATAATTGATATGTAATTCTAAGATAATATCAGGGTATTGTATAAAAAAATCTTTTAAAAGAGGTCTTAGACACATTTCAATAGAATCATCAGTACAAGTTATTCTTATAGTACCTACTGGTTTACCACGTAATTCATTGAGCTTTTCAAGTTCCAAATTTATTTGATTTAAATGAAATCCAACCGATGTTACTAATTGTTCACCAATTTTGGTTGGAGAAACATTGCGTGTCGTTCTGGCGAGTAATCGTAAACCAAGTTGTTCTTCAAGATCTTTGATTATATGGCTTAAAGCTGATGGAGTTATTCCTAATTCAGCTGTAGCTTTTGTAAAGCTTTATTTCGTGCTACGGCCAAAAATGATTGCAATGCATTAAGTGTCGTTTTTTTCATTTTATTGTCATAGGTTTGAAAAAATAAGAATATTAAATTGAAGAATAAATTTTAAAGTTTGGTTAGAAATTAAAGAATTATTTCACATATATTAGTGTATTCGAATTTCCATTCGAAACAATTTCAAATTTTTTATACAAGGAAAATCTGAAATAAATTTTATCTTTAAAAGATAAAAAATTATATGGTACTAAAATACTTCATTGATTGTTTGAACAGTTTTTGAAATTAAGATAATGAGCTATGCAGTAAAAGAAATTTTTCTTACCTTGCAGGGAGAAGGCTATTTTGCAGGAAGGACAGCGGTTTTTTGCCGTTTCTCCGGTTGTAACTTGTGGTCCGGACAGGAAAAAGACCGTGCCAATGCGATTTGTCAGTTTTGTGATACAGATTTTGTCGGAATGGATGGTTCTGGTGGTGGACGATTTGAAGATGCAAATTCGTTGGCCATAGCTATTGAAAAACATTGGGGGGAAAGGGATACTTCCTATCGTTTTGTTGTTTTTACCGGAGGGGAACCTTTGTTGCAGCTAGATAAATCCTTGATTGATGTTCTGAAGAAAAAAGGTTTTTTTATTGCTGTTGAGACAAATGGAACGATGCCTGTGCCAAAAGGGGTGGATTGGATTTGTGTAAGTCCCAAACAAGGGGCTGCCCTAATGCAAATGCATGGGGATGAATTAAAATTAGTGTATCCACAAGAAGCGATGAATCCCCAGAAATTTGAATCATTATCTTTTAAGAGTTTTCGTTTGCAGCCTAGGGATGATGAGCAGAGAGATAAACATTTGCGTCAGGCAATCCAATACTGTCAGGATCACCCAAAATGGTATCTTTCATTGCAAACACATAAATTAATAGGAATTCCATAATGAAAAAAACAGCAGATTTTTCAGAAGGGGCCCTGGTTTTATTTTCGGGAGGCCAGGATTCAACAACCTGTTTGGCCTGGGCTTTGACACATTTCCCAATTGTCGAGACGCTAGGATTTGATTATGGACAACGTCATTTTGTAGAAATGGAATGCCGTTCGGTAATTCGCGAAAAGATCTTGAATATTCAACCGGAATGGAAAGAGCGTCTTGGAGAGGATCATATTTTGAAATTATCAGATTTGGGAGCGATTTCTGATACATCCTTAACGCGGGAAACTGAAATTGAATGGAATAGGCAGGGATTACCTTCGACCTTTGTTCCTGGAAGGAATTTACTTTTTTTAACTTATGCCGCGATTATTGCAAACAGAAGAAATTTGCGGCATTTGGTTGGTGGCATGTGTGAAACAGATTTTTCAGGATATCCTGATTGTCGGGACGATACGTTAAAAGCTTTGCAGGTTGCGCTTAATCTGGGAATGAATACGCGATTTGTTTTGCATACACCATTAATGTGGCTTGACAAGGCTGCAGAATGGAAATTGGCTGAAACTTTGGGAAATGATTCACTTATTGAATTAATCAATAAGGAAACGCATAGTTGTTATTTGGGCGATCGTACCCATTATCATGAATGGGGATATGGTTGTGGTCATTGTCCTGCCTGCGAATTACGTCAGGCTGGATGGGAGACCTATTTGCGGCAAAAGGAAATGTTTGGTGTTTGATTTGGTTTTTACTCGTCGTTATTCTATGGGGCATCGTTTGATTCACGGGGCTGGAGATATTTGTGCCACACCGCATGGGCATAATGAAGAGGTGAGCGTTTATTTAAAGGCTCATGAAGCGGAAAGACTGGATGGTTCTGCAAATATGGTCCTTCCTTTCTATTATGCAAAAAAGAAATGGCATCAATTTGTGGATGGTTCCATAGATCATTCTTTTCAGCTTTCAGAAGATGATCCCCTTTTGCCCTGGTTTATCAAAAATGAACCAAAACGTGTAAGGCATTTAGTCGTGACACCAGGTGATCCAACAACTGAATTAATGGCTTGTTTATTAATGATCAAGGTCAATACAATTTTGGATGCAGAAAAAACCGGCTTATATTGTTTTAAAATCGATATCAAGGAAACCCCGACAAATACGGTCAGTTTTTCGGGCAATCCTTTTGATTTTGTTCCCCAATCGAAAAATGGACAAGGTCATTGGTGGGAACGGCCGGATATGTCAATTTCTGATTTGGAAATCTAGAGGGTGAGTTGATATAATATCGTGTGACGACTGGTACAATCTTCCAGTTCCATTGTTGTCGGAATATTATATTCATGAATAGGGAAAAGTTCTTCTTTGGGTAAATAATTACGTCCAGGATCTGCAATAATGACCTGTGCACCGGTGGCGGCACATTTTTTTAGCCAGGGCCAGATATGCCTGGTCATTGGGGCTTCATAACAAACGTCACCACAAAGAATCAGATCCCATTGACAGGGTAGTCCAACAATATTTTTGGAATTTTTATCTAGAAGAATATGATTGGCCTTTGCATTTGATGCACACGCTTGCTGTGCCAGAGGGTCAATATCTGCGACTTCAATAAATTGCGCGTTGTTTTTGCCCGCTGCAATGGCGGCAATTCCACATCCTGCTGCAAAATCCAGGACTTTTTTCTGTTTAACAAATTGAGGATGATCTATAATATACCGTGCGAGAGCTTTTCCCCCAGGCCAGGCAAAAGCCCAGAAAGGCGGTTCAATATTTTGCTCGGCAAGCCAGTTTTCAGTCGCTTGCCAAATAGGTGTAATATCACTGGCTTGATAAAGTGAAATTTCCGGAACAAAATCAACTTCTTTTAAAATGGTATAATCGGAAATAAATTTTTGGAATAGTGCCGGATTCATTGAAAAATATTTCCCATTAATAAAGCCAGGGCGATCAATATACCGGCATCACGATTGGATTTGAACAATATTAGGCAACAGGTTGGGTTGCATAAGTCAAAGTTTTTAAGCTGCCATATAAAATGGCTCAAGGGTAAGAGAAGGGCACAGAAAGAAACCCAGCTATTCTGATTTAAAATCATGGCAATCAATAACATTATGATACAAAAGCCATAATTTGTACCCACGAAAATCTTTCCTGCCTCCCCGGCCCATCGGGCGGTTGATTTGACACCAATTCGTTGATCATCTTCTATATCTTGATATCCGTAAATAGTATCAAAACCGATTTGCCAAAAAATAGTTGCGGCATATAATGCAAATTGGGACCAGGATAAACAGCCTGTAGCGGCAGTATATCCAAGGGGGGCACCAAATCCAAATGTAAATCCCAGAACAAGTTGTGGCCAGGCAAAAATTCTTTTTGCACCAGGATAGAGAGCAACAAGAATTAGGGAGGAAGCGCCCAAAAGCCATGAAAGCGGATTTAGCTGTAATAGAATGAGAAAACCAAGAGCCAAGAGAACAAGTAAAAAACAAACTGCTTTTTTTAGGGAAATTGTATTATTTGCAAGGGGCCTTTGTTGTGTTCTGGCAACCTGACGGTCAAAATCACGATCCCATATATCATTTACAACACAACCGGCGCTGCGCATGATGATACTGCCCAGCGCAAAAAGAAATATGAGTTTTAAGCGTATTGCCCAATTGATTTGATGGGGTAATAGGATTCCCCATAACCCCGGAATAAAGAGAAGCCAGTTTCCAATCGGGCGATCCAGTCTGGATAAGATGGCATAAGGTTTTAAGGAAGACGGTAAAAAATTAATCCAACTTGATAAATTGATATCAGAATATGATGATTTTTGATTCACAGTTAATTCCAAAAGGTAAATTTGTGCCTGAATATCGAGGATGGTGTAAAAGCTTTATGGATTTTATAGTATAAAACTGTTTTTTTACTAGAAAAAGATTGTTTGAATATTTTGTTACAGAACGGTGGAATGAATGTCTTTTGTACCGCGTATCTATATTGATTTAGATCAATCTATAACATTGGTTGCAAATGAACCTTGTTATTTATCCGCTACGATTGCTCATTATCTAGGAAATGTTTTACGGTTGAAAAAAGGTGGCAGGGTTATTTTGTTTAATAACCGAGATGGAGAGTGGATTGGTGAAATAGAGCATATATCCAAAAACAAAGGGGTTGTTCATCTGTTGGAGCAGGTAAGGTTACCCATTCTTGCTCATGGACCAACCTTGCTTTTTGCACCCTTGAAACGAGATGCAACAGATTTGGCTGTTCGTATGGCGACTGAATTGGGGGTCAGAATTATTCAGCCTGTTCAGACATTGCGAACAAACAGTCAAAGAATTAAAGATGAAAGGTTACTGGCTATCGCCAAAGAGGCTGCAGAACAAAGTAACCGTTTGACCATTCCCGAAATAAGGTCACTTTGTTCCCTATTCGAAATTTGTGATGTTTGGCCACATGACAAGCCTTTGCTGATAGCGCTAGAGCGTGGAAATGAAAGAAAGATTGATGCAACTTTTCAACCATTATATAATGGAAACGAAGGGCTCCTTATTGGTCCCGAAGGAGGGTTTGATGAATGTGAAATCGAAAAATTACTTTCCTATAAATTTATACTTCCAATATCCTTGGGAAATCTTGTTTTAAAAGCGGAAACAGCTATTGCTGCAGGACTTGCAAAATTATTTCCTTATGTAAAAGCTTAATATAGTATAATAATTACTTCTTTTTTAAAAATGTAAATGTAGATAGATTGTATATGTCCAGTTTAATTGATCATGATCAGACTTTAGTAACTTCCGTAAAACAATTGGCTGATTATTTGGCCGGTGGATGTAAACCTGTTCAAAATTGGCGTATCGGTACTGAGCATGAAAAATTTGGATTCATTAATTCTCAGAATGATCGTGATTATTTATTCCCTCCCGCTTATAAACCGGATGGAATAGAGGATGTTTTAAAAAATATTCAAGATCAGCATGAAAGCTGGCAGCCGCTTTACGATATGAATAACCTTATCGGATTTAATGGTGACAGGGGTGCGATTTCCCTTGAACCGGCTGGACAATTTGAGCTATCTGGGGCGCCTGTTGAAACTTTGCATGAAACGCGCCGGGAAATGGATTTGCATTTTCAGGATATGCATCGTGCTGCTGACTCTTTGGCATTGGGATTTTCTCCTTTGGGATTTCATCCGTTTGCACGACGTGACCAAATGCCCTGGATGCCCAAAAAGCGATATGAAATTATGAAAGCCTATATGCCAAAGGTTGGAAAACTTGGCCTGGATATGATGACAAGAACTTGTACAGTTCAGGTCAACCTGGATTTTTCTTCAGAAAAAGACATGGCACGTAAAATGCGTGTATCTTTGGCTTTACAGCCCATATTTACCGCTCTATTTGCAAATTCACCCTTTTATGAAGGAAAACCGAGTGGGTTGCAGTCAATGCGTGCATATATCTGGACAGATACGGATAATCAGCGTGCAGGTATGCCCGATGTTTTTTTTGACGATCATTTTGGTTTCGAACACTATATCGAGTGGCTGTTGGATGTGCCGATGTATTTTGTCATTCGTCATGGTAAGATGATTGATGTTTCCGGGGCATCTTTTCGGGCATGGATACAGGGTAGAACACCTGCGGGTTTGGAGCATGAGAAACTGACCATGGGAGATTTTAAAAACCATATAACAGTCGCTTTTCCCGATGTCCGTTTGAAACAATATCTTGAAATGCGGGGTGCGGATGCAGGATCAAGGGAAATGATGATTGCAATGTCGGCTTTCTGGACGGGATTATTGTATGATTCTTCAACGTTGCTGGCTGTGGAAAAGCTGGTCAGGGAACAGGAATGGTCTGTCTATAAAGCTTTAAGAAATAAAGTGATCGGACAGGGATTGTCAGCATCAATCGGTAGAGAAAACCTTAGGGAATTTATGAGGCGTCTTCTTCAGTTGGCTCAACAAGGATTGAAAAATCGCAATTTTAAGGATGAGAATGGTGATGATGAAACCAAGTATCTGATTCCCCTATTTGAAATTGCTGAGGGAGGTCCAACCCAGTCTGAATATTGGTTACACCGTTATGAAACGGTTTGGAGGGGAGATGTAAGGCGAATTATGAAAGAGTCTATGATTTAGGGAGGATAAAAAATTAATTTTATTGTTCTTTGAGTCATTAAGGTTGAATATTGTAAATTAATAAATTGATTTTATAAAAGGAATTTAGTCATGTCGATTCAAAATTTTGAATTTTATAATCCAACACGTATCGTTTTCGGACAAAATACAATTGAAAAATTGAACAGCTTAATTCCTAAAAATGCAAAAGTACTAATTACTATAGGAGGGGGCAGTGTTCGCAAAAATGGAACCCTTGCTGAGGTACAAAAGGCATTGGGTGGTCGTCATGTCGAGATTTTTGAAGGAATAGAAGCCAATCCTATTTTTGAAACTCTCATGAAAGCTGTTGAGAAAATTCGTCAGGAAAATTTTGATTTTATATTGGGCGTTGGCGGAGGATCTGTCATGGACGGGACCAAATTTATCGCCGGGGCAGTACATTGCAAGGATGATCCTTGGAAATTGGTACTTGATGGTGGAAAAGATATTCAGCAGATTGTTCCTTTCGGATTTGTTTTGACCTTACCGGCAACAGGTTCGGAAATGAACAGTAATGCTGTTATCTCACGGAAGACAACAGAAGATAAATTGCCGATTAAAAACGAGCTTTTATATCCTGTATTTTCTATTCTGGATCCAACGAAAACATTCAGTTTACCGAAAAAGCAAGTTGCAAACGGAATTATTGATGCTTTTGTCCATACTACAGAACAATATTTGACTTATCCAGTTAATGGATCCATTCAAGATCGTTTTGCTGAAGGGATTTTGTTAACTTTAATTGAAGAGGGTCCAAAGA
>NZ_CP033088.1 GCF_003691365.1 Commensalibacter melissae
GATGCTACAGCAGAAGAATTAATAGATAGAAGACAAAATCTCGTCAATTAGCAGGTTCACTCATGGGTGTTTATTCTGAAACATTTTCAGATATTTATTCACATGCTGTATCTGAAACAAAATGGTGAAGTATTAAAGCGTATGCTGATATAGTTTCTTATGGTGATTTTAATCCTAAAGAATTACGCAATGAAAATTTAACTATTTGTATTCAAACATCTGAACATTTATTAAAAAGCACTCCAGCTTTGGGTCATCTTATTATAGGTTCTCTTCTGAGTGTTGTATATCAAGTAAATGGAAATATAAAAGGCAGAGTTCTTTATATGTTGGACGAAGTTAATTTTCTTGGACGTTTAAAGGCTCTAGCCGATGCAAGAGATGGTTACAGAAAATATAAAATAACTATCCATATCTTTATTATTATTAAAATCTTAAAAAGTTTTCCATTTAACAAATCCACTTTTAAAATTATAAATTACATTTGTTGTTACGATTGATTTAATGAATTGTCTAAATCCTTTTAGCTTTTCATTACTATTTGTTTTTTAATGGTATTTGTAAATAGAATTATAAAAATTTCTTTCTTTTTATTTTTCGTTTTAACTTTAATGTTAATATGCATAAAAGTTAAAATAACAAAAAGCACGCAAAACAATTTTATATATTTATATAAAATTTTGTTTTAAAGATTAGTATTTTTAATATACAAAAAATAATCTGTAATCATGGAATAAATATTTTTTTATTTACAATGACATCAAATTTATAATACATTGTGGGTATTTTAAGGCTTATGAATTTTTAAAAGAAAGGAGTAATACCGAATGAATTCACCTTTTGCGACATAAAAAAACCCCGCTTTTTAAAGCGAGGTTTTTAAAATTGCCCAACCACAAGAATTAATTATGTATAGGACTTAACAACATAACCTATATATAAGTTATATAAACGACAAAAGCAAGAGAAAAATTGTTAATTCTTTTGTGTTGGGCAGTTTTCATTTTTCACGATATCTTAATATTTGAAATGATTAAAAAATGATTACTGACTGTCATATTTCCAAAAAAAACACACAATTCACTGGACGCAGAACAATTACGAAAAGCGAATTTTTCTGGTCTAAAAAATTGACGGGACAATTCAAGGCGACCACATGCAGCGAGATACTGACAGTATTTAAAAAAGTCAGCCCCGAACTGAATATCAGTGATTCCGTTTTCCGTTTTATAGAATTGCTGATCAAATGGACAAGGCCCGTAGATTGGGAGGAAAACGGTTTTCCCCTGGTATGGCTTTCAAATCAGGCCCTGTGTGACATATTGGGATATGACTTGAGAAAATTGCAAAGGATACGCAAGAAAGCAATCGACGCAGGCCTGATAACGATGTGTGAGGTTGGAACAAGCAAGAGATGGGGAAAAAGAAAAAACAATGATCCCGATCAGGCCGTTATTGCGGGGTGCGGTTTCAACCTGTCCCCGCTTGCAGAGAGAAGAGAGGAGTTTGAAGCCATCATTCGGGATGCGGAAAGTTACAGGAAACAGAGAGATGCCCTAAAATTCGCATGTCATGGCTGGAAAAGAAAAATCCTTAATTTACTGGATTATGCGGGACATGATGACAAGGCCTCCATAATGGAGGAAATCGCATCATTCTCCAGTCAGCTCAAGCGTTGTTCGCAGGATATCAAAACCCTGATGCGGATTGAGTGTTCATTGCAGAAGATGTTTGAAAAAACCGAGGCTGCCGTGAATGATGAAATAAGGGAGAACAATGTTGATATGTCACCCGGGGATGACAAAAATGTCACCCTATATACAAATACAAACAAACATAAAATATATAATAATGTAATTGCCCAGGAAGCCAATAGTGGTCAAACTGTGGATAAAATGATCCCCGATCAAGATGTCATGAACGGTTTCATCATCTCACCAGCATTGATCCTAAAAATAGCACCCCTTTTTCGAGACTGGATATCTGACAGGGCAACATGGTCAGATTTGGAAAATGTTGCACCTTGTGTCCTACATTCACTGGGTATCCATCAATCGGCATGGAAAGAGGCATGTGACTGTTTCGGAATAAAACAGGCCATAACCGCTCTGGCTATTGTAAACGCTCGCCATGATAAGGGACTGGTAAAATCTGCGGGCGGATTATTCAGAAGTTTTATTAAAATTCACAAGAAAAATGAATTGCACCTGGACAAAACGTTGTATGGACTAATAACAAAATAATTTTATTTTTATATAAATATATCTTTATAATTTTTTTTAAAAGCAAAAAAGTATTTTGCGTGCTTTTTACTATTATTGTTATATGCTAATATAAAAAATATTAATTTTATTCAGGTAATAGTAAAACAATGAAAGTCATAGTTATTGCTAGTCAAAAAGGAGGATCTTCAAAAACTACTTTAACAGCTCATTTGGCAGTTGCAGCAGAATTGAATAATATTTCTCCTACAGTTTTAATAGATATGGATCCACAATCATCTCTATTATCTTGGTGGAATGTTCGTGAAAATAATATGCCTGCATTAACTTCATCGGATTTAAAAAAATTACCTGAAAAAATTGAAGCATTAAAAAAAGCTGGCGTAAAATTATTATTAATAGATACGCCACCTGCTATTACCAATGCAATTTATGAAACTATTAAACTTGCCGATTTAGTAATTGTTCCAACAAGACCAAGTCCACATGATTTAAGAGCCATAGGTAGTACCATAGATATTATTCAAAAAGTAAAATGTCCATTTATCTTTGTTATCACTCAAGCAAAATATAATACACACCTGACAATTCAAACAATTGCAGCATTATCTGAATATGGAACGGTTTCTCCTATTATTATACATGATCGCATTGATTACGCATCATCAATGATTGATGGTAAAACCGTAATGGAAACAAATAAAAACGGAAAAAGTTCACAAGAAATATACAAATTGTTATCTTTCGTGCTTGCACGTATAAAAACTAAAAAGAAAAATAAAAAGAAAGAAATTTTATAGTTATGTCTAATAAAAATAAACTAAATTTGGATGGTTTAATCTCAACTAAAAAAAATAGTATATCCACTAAAGATGTGTCTATTCCTAATGGAAATCAGTTAATTCAAAATAAAGATAAAAATGATATGCCTCTAAATTTTAGAGTATCTTCAGATTTTAGAAAGCGTTTTCGTGTATTTGCAGCATCTCATGATTTAAAGCTCAATGAATTATTGGTATTAGCTTTTGATCATTATGTTAAACAAAAACAAAATTAGTTTTTATTGTTTTACATATAAGATTTCTTGATATTAAGTACTTTGTACAAGGTTGTTGCACTAACTTTAATACGAGCGGCAGCCTCTCTGACATTTAATCCATTTTTAAGATGTTCTTTGGCTTTTTTAAGTTTTTCATCTGTCATTACAACAGGTCTTCCACCAATTCTTCCTTGATCTCTTGCCGCTTTTAAACCAGCTCTTGTTCGTTCTTGAATTAAATCTTTTTCAAATTGAGCTAAAGCTCCAAATAAATGAAATATAAATTTACCACTTGAAGTTGTTGTATCAATATTTTCTGTAAGGGATTTAAAACTAATTTTACGATTTTCTAAATTATTAACAATCTCTATTAAATGTTTTATTGATCGTCCCAACCGATCTAATTTCCATACTATTAATGTATCTCCTTCTCTTAAATAAGAAAGAGCTTTTGATAATTCTGGACGATCTATTTTAGTTCCAGATATTTTATCTTCATAGATAATATCACAACCAAATTCTTTTAATGCTTTTATTTGTAAAATAGTATCTTGTTCTATTGTTGATACCCTGGCGTATCCAATGTTAACCATAATAATTTTTTCAAAAACTCATATATTATGAATAATGTAAAACAACTTATGAAAATCAATGTTTATAAACAAAGTAAAATTTTTTAATTAAATGGTCATTTAATTTTATCCGTTTTTAGATTTTTATATCTGTTTTTGTCCTTTTTTGTATTTTATTATAAAAAATTATTCTATCAAATAAAGAATATAAAAAAGGACAAAAAAATACTATAACAGGCTGGCAAGATGTGTGTTCCAGTACTGGATAAACTTATTCGCATTTCATGCTCAACAATAGAAATCATCTATTAGCTTTTAATTTAATGTATAGGCATCTGGTGATGTTTAGTTTTAGAACTCATATGCTCCGTATAAAAATGCATCATGGTGTTTTCTTTTAATGCTGTTAAACCAAGTATGATTTTCCATGATTTTTGAGAATATAATTAAATGATCTCATAATTGTTGAGCATATTTATGATGGTATTAAACATAGTAGATTTAATTTGTCCTAGATTGATAATTAAGGGCAAAAAATTAGCATCTAAAAAGGTATAATCCTTTTTCTAGATGCCAATTAAATTATTATAAAAATTAATGTGGTAATATTTGCCTATATGGGCAAATATTATTTTTAATTAATTATCCAACTTTTTTATAAAGTTCTTTTTTCTCATCAAGAAGATAAGGACCCGCAGCTAATATATTAACTATCAAGACGCTTTTTCCTGATTGGGTAGCATGAATATTTAAAGTGGCCTTTCCTTTTGTCCAACGACAAGGAGATTGTTCAATAACATCCCAGCCGGTTAAATCAGGGTTCGATAAGTGATCAGTTATTTCGTGAATATCATTTTTGTTGATGACAAATACGTTTCCAACTAATACACCGAGTTCACGACGATCATCAATAAATGAACCAACAGTTTCACATGGACGACCAGTTCTTGAAATAAGATCAACCTTGTCTATACCTTCTGGAATATTAAATATATATTTTCCATTATTACATGCGTGTGGCTGAATAATTGTTCCCAATTCTGTTGTCAAATACAGATTTGGATCTGATGTAAGAGCAAAATGTTCTGTTTGTAATTCAAAATTAATATCTAGAGCACGTTTATTAATTTGATTGTAAATAGGTTCTACGAATTCACGATGAACATTCAATGGCGCTGCCGCATCATTATCCCAAGTTTTGATATTATTGAACAAGGAAACAACTTTTTGATCGTTCTTAAACGTATTTCTATTTCCTGTATCCAGATAACTTTCAGTTAGCATTCCATTAGCCCAAATGACAGAATGTTGTTCTGTTTCAATATGATAATAATCATAAGAGGTAATGGAATAATCATAATAGATTGAGCGTCCGTTTACCAACATACGGGCAGGAACAAAGTTGCCATCAAAAAATAGGCAATGTTCTGGAGTTACAAGCAGATCTTCATTTGGAACATTTTCAGAAATCGCATTTTTTAAAATACGTACAGGATAACCAGCAAGATCATCTGACAAATATGTTTTTACATTGGTATGTTTCTGACCAACCCAAATAACAGTGGCATTAGTTGTCTGGTTTGTCTTCCAGTCAAATGTCTTGACTATATCTCCGACTTTAATGGCTTCAACGGCCATTGTCGAATTAAACGTGGATATCAAAGTGCCAGCCAAGAAACAGGCCGCAAAAGTAAGGCTACCATCAGGATTTTCACCTAGAATATAACCAGTGTTTTTGATACCGATAATATGTAATGTAATGGATGAACCATCTTTTAAAGTAATTCTTACATGGTCGTCATCTGTAAATTCAACACCTGCAACATCACTACGTTTAACATCTTCTAAAGTAATTTTATCATGACCATCAAAATTATCGATAGTTGATTCAACGTTTATGCCATTTGCAGCAGCTTTTCCAGAAATAATTAGACCGTTGTTTTCTGTTCCTTGCAGATCAATAATACCGCCGGTTTCAGTTTCAATGGTGGTACGTCCACCATTTGCTAAAGTTAACGTTCCGGTCAATTTTGCATCTTGAGAAAAAGTTGCTGTTCCACCGTCAACAGTTAAATTACCAATTTGACCATCGGTTGCTTCTAATGTAGCAGTTTGATAAACTGTGATATTATCAATTATTGCATTTGTATCAGCCTTTAAGAGTGCGTTTTGAGCAACATATATTTTATTCGTGTAATGTCCATCAGGATCAGTGTTTTGAACAGCGCCTGTACCATAAACTAAAATATCACCAGCATATTGTGTAGCAGCTAAAATGGGAGAAGCAGGATCATTTGCCAAGAAGCCAATATTATAAATGCGTTCGGTTTTGCCATTAGGTATAAACGAATCAAAGTGTTTTTCCTGATCTTTAATAATTGTTGTATAAGTTCTTGCATCTATGGCTTTTGTATCTTCACCATCATTTACTAAATCACCCCATTCAAATATTTTATTATTTTGATCATCGACTTCAGGAAGATTATCAGTTTGAGAAGCCGGTTGTTCAATAGTTCTTAAGAAAGGATTTGGTTCTTGTTCGAAATATTCTGGATTATTTAAAAGATCTTCTAATTCACCCAATCCATGAATAACTGTTTTATTTTGATCCGTATTTGTATTAACAGGAGAGGTAATATTTTTATCAGTATTTGTATTTATACCAGCAGTTGAATCTACAGGTGCAAATAAAGTCGGATCGTTAAATAAAGTAGTCAAACTTTCTTTTGTAAGATTATTAATAACAGTATCTTTAAGAACTTTCCGATGGTTAAAGAAAGAACCTTTATCTAAATTAATTGTATCTGTTATGTTTTGTACATCTTTTTCTGTTATTAATAAGGCACCTCCAGCTTTTATATGAGTATATCCGACAAAACCGTCATCAATATTTAAGATACCCCCATATTCAATAGTGGTATTATTGATAATACCACCTCCATTAACATCAACAATACCATTATTGTTGATTAAAGCGGTATCCACAGTTCCACCGGAGATCCTGATTTCACCGCCATCATTAACGGTAATATCTTCTGCTGTGCCATCGGAATTAACTGTTACAATTCCATTATCATCTACTGTAGTAGTACTAACAATACCTCCACTCATTACATATTGGAAGCCGTTACGGACAATTGTGTTATTTGTCCAACCACCATTATAAACGTATTCTTTACCACCATTATTTATTGTAGTGGAAACGCCTGCACCGGAATAAACATTGACTGTTCCACCAGAGATGAAATTTACGTTATTATTGATACCACCACCGGCACTGACATTAAGTGTTCCACCTGACAGAATTACATTTTCTGTTCTACCCCAGTCATAAACGGTTTGGGTGGCCCCTGCGTAAATGGTTGTATCTCTAGCAAAAGCAAATGTACTATATCTTCCGGAAATGAATTGTTGACCGCCATATGAAATTTTGGCTGCGGAATCAATAGAACCTGTTGAAATGTATTCCTTACCACCAGAGCTAATTATTGATCCTATTGCAGTAGCTGAATTGTCAAGAGTTGCTGAGGCACTATTTAATTTTAGGTTTGTTACGTTTGTACCGGCATTAGTAAAATAAGCAGACCCGGTATTATTTACAGTTACATCTGAAAGTGTTCCGCCAGATGCATTTAAATGTCCAGCACTATTTATCGTTACATTTGAAAGTGTTCCGCCAGCTACACCTATATTTCCTGCGCTATTTACAGTTACATCTGAAATTGTTCCACCAGAAGCATATATATTTCCAGCATTATTATCAGTTACTCCTGTTACAACTGATCCTGAATAAGTATATAAAGAGCCACCATTAATTATAGTATTATTTGCTTTACCGTACACTGATAAGGAGCAAGAGGGTAAAACTGTTAGGTTTGATACTGTTTCGCCTGCTGAAACTGTTCGTGAACAATTATTTCCATTACATTCGTCTCCCACAGGTATCATTACATGAAAACTATTATTATTTCCTGTATTGGCCATATGGGGATTGTGGATTTTGCCACCATTGTCAAGATTAACATTGGCAGTGGAATCCGCGGTACGAAAAGAGCTGCTTCCACCTGCTAAATAACGGTTGATTAATGTACCGCCACGTTCTGCTGTATCACCAGGATCAAAGAAACTGTCATTATCAGATGTTCCACCATTCTTGATATTTACAACTTCTGATACATATTCGTTGTTTTCTGATACACCACCATTTTGAATATTTACAAAACCGTTGAAAATGTGGGAATTTTCAAGTTTTCCACCATTTTCGATATTGATGGTTGGGTTTGCATCCCCACCAAAACCGGACATATTAGCAAGCTGATAGATACCGCTAACAGTAGCGCCGCTTTTAATGTTTAAAACTCCATGGATCATATTAACAGGACCATGTACACTAGTATAATTACTGGTATAAATAGTTTCACCTGAAGAAGTTAATACAGCATTCCAAACACCACCGGAAATAATTGGATAATCATTTTTGATCATATATCTTCTGTAATCACTTACGACATATCCAGAAGGTAAATTATGACTTTGACCAGGCAAAAGGTTTATTGGTATATAATAGTTTGTATCACAATTATTATCTGGAATATTGGGGGTATTAGGAATGGTTGGGTTCTTTTGATTTAATATTTTCCCACCATTTTCAACATTTAAACCAGCAGTGGAATCCGCGGTACGAAAAGAGCTGCTTCCACCTGCTAAATAACGGTTGATTAATGTACCGCCACTTTCTGCTGTATCACCAGGATCAAAGAAACTGTCACTATCAGATGTTCCACCATTCTTGATATTTACAACTTCTGATACATATTCGTTGTTTTCTGATACGCCACCATTTTGAATATTTACAGAACCGTTGAAAACGTGAGAATTTTCAAGTTTTCCACCATTTTCGATATTGATGGTTGGGTTTGCATCCCCACCAAAACCGGACATATTAGCAAGCTGATAGATACCGCTAACAGTAGCGCCGCTTTTAATGTTTAAAACTCCATGGATCATATTAACAGGACCATGTACAACAGTATGATTACTGGTATAAATAGTTTCACCTGTAAATGTATCTAATACAGCATTCCAAACACCACCGGAAATAATTGGATAATCATTTTTGATTACAATATTTCTAAAATCTACATTATTTGAAAAAGATGCCATCTTAATTTTTTTTCCTTAAAATTTATTAAGTTTTTATATAGTTATTTTAACGTTAAAATTATAATTTTAATAAATTAATAATTAATTTATAGAAACATTACATAATAATATTTATATAAAAAATTACAATTCCAAAATGTTTACAAAAAAATTTTATAAAAGATTAAAATTTTAATGACTATAAGAAATCTTCTTTTAAGAAAAAAATAATTGAATATAAAATATAATTGTTAATTATAAATTTATTTATTTAAAACTATTATGGTATAATCATATATATTTTATTCTATATTTTAATATAGAATTTTTTTATTAAAAAAGTAATATTTAATACTTATTTTAAAATTACGAATTACATCTGTTGTCCTTGTTTTTTATAAAATGATTTAAGTTATATTTTTCAATTTTTTTGTTTTCACAATGTTTTCGAGCTAATTCATATATACGATGATCAAAAGGTTTTCGTAATTTAAAATAGTCGTGGCTAATGGTTAAAAGCTATGGACATATAGAAACATTACAATAAAATCGAAACATTAAAACAACATATTGCTGATGAAGGCTTAGATAATCAGTTAGAAATGTTTTGATTAAAGCAGTTAGCACATTTTAAAAAGTGCGCTAATATTTATACTATTCAATAAGTTTTTTCTTTTTTTTGGGATCAACACGTCCAACAGGAAATTCTGTTTGTGCACGTTTGTATGATCTTGGTTTTTTCCTAAGCATGTCAATTAATTCTTTATTAAATAAAACTAGAGAAAGTTCCTCTGCTTTTCTTAAACTAATGCCAGTTTTTGCACGTTCTAAAAGAGATATAAATGATTTTGATGTTTTTGAATAATTTGCCGCTTTTTCTTGGCTCCAACCTAAATTTAATCTTTCTATTCTAAAGTTGTAACCATATATAATTTGTGAATTTGTTGGTTCGTCGCTTTTTTTCATTTTATATTAATAATTCAAGAATAAAATATTTTTTTTATCAATATAATTTTGTTTTGTAAACGATATTATTTAATTCTTTTTATTGATTATTACAATAATATTTTGATATGTAATAAATCCAAGATATTTTTAACGTATACCAAAATCTGACGTTTTTTCCATTGAAACACGTAATCACTCTATGAGTGATTTAGGCATTAAAAATAATAAAAATAATGGTTGTAAAGGGCAATTGTTTGTAGCAGTTGTCCTTTTTTATTATCGTGCATTTAGGTGCACCTGTGGATAAAATAATTTCATAATTATTTAACAAATATAATATACATAAAAAACCTTTAGTTTCGTTATCAAAATGTACGACGAAAGTATGACGAAAAAATACTTATATATCAACAATATATTATATTTTGTCCGACACCTGTCCGACATAATTATCCAAGTTATAAATAAAAATCTTATATATATCAAATACTTATGCAAAGCTATGCTTGCGTATGGTGTATGTCCTTAAAAAGCCCTAGATTAAGGATTAATCATGGGCTTTTTGTCCTATGCTGGTGAGTGAAACGAACGAAATTTACTAATCTCTGACAAGTTCTGACAAAATTCTGAAATTCTCTGACAAAATTCTGACAAAAAAGATTAACAATGATCTTTAATTTTATTTGGTGAGAAAAAATGGAAAATTAACTTCTTTGATTATATGTGATTTTGAAGGT